>JBDSPT010000341.1:0-11033 GCA_039930205.1 Opitutus sp.
TGCGGCTGATCCGCCTCCTTGCCCTTGCGCCGGCGGTAATCCTCCAGATACGCGGAGTAGTTCCCGTTGAACCAGTGGACGTAACTGTCGCCTTCGAAGGCCAGAATGTGCGTCGCAACGCGGTCCAGGAACCAGCGATCGTGGGAGATCACCACGGCGCAGCCCGGGAACTGCTCGAGCGCGTTCTCCAACGAGCCGAGGGTCTCCACATCGAGATCGTTCGTCGGTTCGTCGAGCAGGATCAGGTTCGCCCCACTCTTCAACAAACGCGCGAGGTGCACGCGATTGCGCTCACCACCCGAGAGTACGCCGACTTTCTTGCTTTGGTCCGCTCCCGTGAACCCAAATTGCGCGCAGTACGCCCGACTGTTCACTTCGCGGTTTCCCAGTTTCATGATCTCCTCCCCTCCGCTGATCGCCTGCCAGATGGTTTCGTGGTCCGGCAGCGAATCACGGGATTGATCGACGTGCGCAATCTTCACCGAATCGCCCACGCGTAACGATCCGTCGTCCGGCTGCTCGGCTTTCGTGATCAAGCGAAACATTGTGGTTTTGCCCGCGCCGTTCGGACCGATCACTCCGACAATTCCTCCCGGCGGCAGCGCGAAGTTCACCTTGTCGAAGAGCACGTTGTCGCTGTAACTCTTCGCCAGATTCTCGGCCTGCACCACGAGCGCACCGAGCCGCGGACCGGGCGGAATCATGATCTCGAACTCCCGCTCCTTCTCCGCCACGTTTTGCTTCAGCATCGTCTCATACGCGCTGATACGCGCCTGGGATTTCGCGACCCGCGCTTTGGCCGACTGCCGGATCCAAAGAAGCTCGCGCGCCATCGCCTTTTGCCGCCGGTCTTCAGTCCGTTGCTCGACGCCCGCCCGCGCCTGTTTCTGCTCGAGCCACGACGAGTAGTTTCCCTTCCAAGGAATGCCATGGCCGTACGACAGCTCGAGAATCCACTGCGCGACATTATCCAGGAAGTACCGGTCGTGCGTCACCGCGATCACCGTGCCCTCGTAACGGGCGAGATGTTGCTCGAGCCAATGCACACTTTCCGCATCGAGGTGATTCGTGGGCTCGTCGAGCAGCAGGATCGCCGGCTTCTTCAACAGCAGCCGCGCCAGCGCAACGCGGCGTCGTTCACCACCCGACAGCTTGTCCACGACCTGATCGGCCGGTGGACACCGCAGCGCCTCCATCGCCATCTCAACCTGGGGGGCAACATCCCACGCGCCGAGCGCATCGATCTTCTCCTGTAGCTCACCCTGCCTGGTCATGATCTTGTCCTTCTCGGCTTCGCCGTCGGCTGCGCCCAATTCATCCCACGTCGCGTCGTACGCCGCCGTGAGATCGGTCAGGTGTTTCACGCCTTCCTCGACGCAGGCGCGGACGGTCGAGCCGGCTGTGAGCTGCGGTTCCTGCTCGAGCATGCCGATCTCGTAGCCCGGCTCGAAATGAACGCGGCCATCAATCTCCGTGTCGCGTCCCGCCAAGATCCGCAGCAACGAGGACTTGCCTGAACCGTTGAGCCCCAGCACTCCGATCTTGGCACCATAGTAAAACGACAACGAGATGTCCCGGAGGATTTCCTTGCGCTCGATTTTCTTCGAGACGCCCAGCATGGAGAAAATAATCTTCGGTGCTTCCGGTTGAGCCATCCCGCGAACTTGGTGGGCCTCCGCCGCTCGCGCAACTCTGGCGACGCTCTCTGAAGGGAGGATGCCTCTCGTCCACGACAATCCGCCCGGTGGTCACACGCTGTGGGGGCGCCAACGATTCCCGGGACGTGCAAAGGAGAACCGTCACCCGACAGCGAAATGACGACGCCGGTGGTTGCGCGGCGACTTTGACCCGCTCCTTCTGCGGTCCCGCGGCAGATCAGAGACGCTGCGCTACCTCAAAACGAACGGGGTCACCGCCGGCACGCTTTCACCCGGCTTCATCCAAGACGAACAACTTTCGCCTTGGCGCGCGGGCTTTGTGCGATCCCAGTGTCGGTATGCCCCTCCCCAAATCCCCTCTTGCTACTCTCTCCCGTCGCAAGTTTCTGACGCTGTCCGCCACCGTTCCTGCGGCGGCTCTGCTCGCACAGTCTTTTGCAGGACGCGCCGTCGCAGCTGCTGCTCCTGCCACGCCCGCCATGCCCGCCACTTCCAGTCCCGCGAAGAAGATTCCCATGGGGCTCGAACTCTACTCCGTGCGTGGGGCGCTCGCCAAGGATCTGCCCGGTACGCTGCGCGAGGTCTCAAAAATTGGATACGCAGCGGTCGAGTTCTACGCCCCTTACTACAACTGGACGATGCCGTACGCGAAAGACGTGCGCAGCTTGATGGACGATTTGGGTCTGCGCTGCTACTCGACCCACAATCACATTGAGTCGTTCACGCCCGGCGAAGGCATCGCAAAGGCGATCGAGCTCAACCAAATCATGGGGGCCCGCCATATCATTTTGTCATCAGCGCCAAAAGGAACGGACAGCATTGAGAGTTGGAAAAAACTCTGCGGTCAGCTCTCCAGCGCGGTGCAACAGCTCGAGCCTCACGGGCTCTTCGCGGGTTTCCACAACCACCAAACCGAATGGAAGCCACTCGAAGGTGGTCAGCGGGTCATGGACGTCATCGCGGCGAACACTCCGAAATCATTCGTCCTGCAGTTCGACGTTGGCACCGCGATGGAAGCGGGCGCGGATCCGATCGCCTGGATCAAGGCGAACCCAGGACGGATCAAGAGTGTTCATCTAAAGGACTGGGCGCCCGGCAAGGCCGAAGACAACAAGGGCTATCATGTTCTCTTTGCCGAAGGCGTTTCACCGTGGGCGGAGATCGTCGCCGCCGTCGAATCGGTCGGCGGTGTCGAGTACTACCTGATGGAACAGGAAGGCAGTCGTTTCTCAGAGTTCGAAACGGCGCAGCGCTGCCTCGCCAACTGGAAAAAGCTCCGCGGTACCGCGTAACTCCTGCCTTTGCGCCCGGGGCGGCTTGTCAGTGGCGGTGCGCTCACGGTTCGTCCGGATCACTCGATCCGAAACGCAATCCGCCCCAGCGCGCCGAACTCCGCCACGTACAAGCCGCGCTCACCCGCAGCGGTTTCGCCCGTCGGCCCGGTCAGGATCATGTCCCCACGATGGATGACATGACCGGCGTCGATGATTTGGTTGATCAGGAGCATCAACGTTTCGCCTTGGCCACGGATAGCATCCGCAAATTGGGGATTCGCCAGAGACTGTCCGTCCCGCTGCAGCGCAATCCGAATTCCTTTAAGTTCGCTAAACGATTCGGGCGACTGCGCTGGCCCGATCAGGGTACGGTTCGATCCGAAATTCACCGCGACCGCATCGAGTAGAGTCACGGCTCCTGCCATTTTCGTCGCGAGATCCTCGCGCAATTCGACGACGGGCACAATGGCCTCCACCGATGAGATCGCCTGACGGGGCACCCGCAGCTTTGACCCGATATCCGTCGCGATCACGTATCCGATGGTTGTCTCGATCATCACGGGCAATTCCGCGCGAACCATTGCGACGGTTTTCGTCGACGCGTCGATTCGTCCGCTTTTGAGGAGCACGGCGGGCAACGCCGGCGCCGCGGTGCCGCCCGCGTTGACCAGGTTCGAGGCCAACGCGGCTTGGTACCCAATAATCTCGTCACCGTCCTGGACCGCGTGACGCACGAGACGCCCTTGCACCGCGAGCGCTGACCCCGCGTCGCCGCCCATTGGCGTCGTTGAGTACCGCGGTAAGAGGCGAGCGCCCTGCTGGCGGGAACGGAGCCAGTCGTTCGCATACGCGCGAACTCCCGCCGAATCGAGAAACCCCTGCCAGCGGAGCCAGTTGAGGCACAACTCGCGCCAGTGCCCGACCGTGAGGCCCGATTCGCGCACACCAAAACCGTGCGCTCCTGCGCTAAAAATGTGCAGCTCCGACGTTACGTTGGCCCGCTTCAATGCGTTCATCAGAATGATCGAGCTCAGCGCCTGATCGTCGAACGCGTGCGCCACAAACATGGGCGGAGTGGTTTTGTTGATACGCTGAGCGATGTCCGCACGGAGTTCGTTGGTCCGAAAATCCGCGAATCCCCCTCCATACATCGCAATGTTGAAATCAGGTCGCGAGGAGAGCGCATCCGCGGCGTCGATCGGCGGATACTCCCGCGCGGCCGTGCTGACCGACAAAATGAGGTCGATCTCCGCACCCGCGGAAAATCCGATCGAACCGAGAGCCTGACGATCGACGAACCACTCGTCGGCCCGCGAGCGGATAATGCCCATCGCGCGCTGCGCATCCTGCACGCCAACTTTCCATCGGTGCTGCGGGTCACGCGGAGGCACCCGATATTTCAATACAAACGCGGCGATCCCCTGTTGATTGAGCCATTCCGCGACCTCGTAGCCTTCATGCTCGAGCGCCAGCCGCTCCAGCCCGCCTCCAGGAGTGACGAGCATCGCCGTGCCATTGCGCATGTCTTTCGGTGGCAGAAAAACCGCGAGCGTGGGCTCCGTCACGTCCGTAATTTGATCGAAGGGCCGGGGACGATCCGGGAGCACGTGTTCGGTTCCGACTTGCCCCGTCTCACCGGGCGCGCCACTCGGCCAAAGCGTGATTACCTCCGACGCCGTGATCGTGACATTCGGGAGAACGGCGGCGGCCGCCGCCCAAGAGTCGTGGCCACAGATCGTGAAGGACGTTAATGCGATGCTCGAACCAACGAGGCGGGATAAGTTCATGGCGGGGGGTTCCTGGACCGTGAACAGTGTGACGCAAACGGAGCCTTTTGGATCTGCGTGAATGCACGTCGTCGCGCGCCTGTGCGCTCGTGTCCGCTCGAGGACCTAAAAATCCGCGGCGAAGTATTTATCGACAATCGATAAATTTTTAGTTGACGCGAAGCGACCCGAGTTTATTGATATTCGATAAATCTATTCTAACCCCAAATGAAACTCTATCCCAACCTCGCAGGCAGTTTACGGTTCTACTTCGGCGTCGGACGCTTCTTCACGCTACTCTTCGGCGGGCTCTGGTTACTCCTCTTGTTCCTTGCTCCGGTCATCTCCCGAAGCGTCGCAGAGGATTCGAAACTCATGATTGCCCTGGGTGACGTGGTCCTGGACACACCTGCCCAGTCCGTGATGCTGAACGCGACGACCGCAAAGCCAAACGCGCTCGAACTCGATACGCTGCGCGCGTCTCTCCGAGCCGACTGGTTGAGCAAGGATCCGGCTCTGATCTCGGCACTGCGCACGACCGTACTACCGCTCATCTTCGTTTTCGTCGGCTTCACCTGGGCACTTCTCACCTCACTGCGTGCGATCTGCACCAACATCGAACGACGGGAGATTTTCACCGAAGACAACCTGCGGCTGGTGCGGAAGAGCGGCTTCATCCTCATATGCTTTAGTCTCGCCGGGTTCGCCGTCCATCTTTGGACCGCGTATTCGATGAACGGTTATTTGACGCAACATGTGTCATTGTCGGGCTTGGTGACCAGTGGGACCGGGGCGGTCCGCTACAGCCCGCCCTCCTACCTGTTTCCCGGGGAGAGCGGCCTCGTGCTCGGTTTCCTGATACTAATGCTGGCCCAGGCATTCCGTCAGGGCCTGCAGCTCAAAACCGAAAACGATCTCACGGTCTGATCATGCCTATTCGCCTCAATCTCGACCGCGTGATGGCCGATCGGGAAATCAGTCTAACCGACTTGGCCGATCGCGTGGGCCTCACGCTCGCCAATCTCTCGATCTTGAAAACCAACAAAGCCAAAGCGGTGCGGTTCAGCACCCTCGAGGCGCTCTGCCGGGAGCTGAAATGCCAGCCGGGCGATTTGCTGGAATTCGTGAATGTGTAGCCACTCGTCCTGGCGGCAGTGAACGTCGCGCGCGGTTCTCACCCGACGGCGTTACGATCGTTGATTTCAGAACGCGCCCAGTGGCCAGCTGATCCTGTGAGGCGAACGATCCAGAGGGCGGGTTGAAGACCCGACCTCGGGCGATACGTCCCGTCGCCTGTCTGCCGCTCGCGTCAGTGTTTCCTCGCATCCGATCGAATCTGTCTGCGTCCTACTCGCAGACAGCTCCTGCTCTCACTGGTGACGCCCCTCACTTCGATCCATCGTCTAACGGCTGAACGTCCTACTCGCGTTCGTTATCGTGTCGTCGGCTTCGCCGTCGCGCTGGCGATGGTGACGTATCTCGACCGTGCCTGCATCGCCACTCTCGCGCCGGATATCATGCGCGATCTCGACCTCAGCAAAGCGCAGATGAGCTGGGTCTATAGTTCATTCGCACTCGCGTACGCGCTGTTCGAGGTGCCGACCGCGTGGTGGGCTGATCGAAGCGGCACCCGGCGGGTGCTTACCCGAATCGTGGGTTGGTGGTCGGCGTTCACGATGGCAACGGCTGCCGCGTTCAGCTTCACGAGTTTGATCGCGGTGCGATTTCTGTTTGGAGCCGGAGAAGCCGGAGCGTGGCCGTGTGTCGCGCGCACGTTTTCGCGCTGGATCCCGCTGAAGGAGCGGGGGCGCGTGCAGGGTATTTTCTTCAGCGGAGCGCACCTCGCGGGCGGCCTCACTCCCATGATCGCGCTTACGCTCGCAGGTTTCATCGGATGGCGCGCGGTGTTCGTGGGGTTCGGATTCATCGGCGTCACGTGGGCGATCGCGTGGCATCGCTGGTTCCGCAATGATCCGTCGGAGCACCCGTCGGTCAATGCCGCGGAGATCGCGATCATTGTTTCGGGTCGCGCCGAGCCGGTGGTAGAGCACGCCGGCTGGGCGTATTGGAAACGCTTGTTGAGTCACCGCACGACCGCGGCGCTCTGCCTCTCATACATCCCGAATAGCTGCGCGTTTTACTTCTGCATCACCTGGCTGCCGACGTATTTGAAAGAGAAACACGGCTTCGCGGCGCTGTCGCTCGGCTTCTTCGCGGGATTGCCGCTGATCGTGGCCGTCATCGGCGATCTCTTCGGCGGCGTGAGCACCGACTGGGCGGTGAGGAAGTTTGGACTGCGTCTCGGACGGGCGGGCGTAAGTGGCTTGGGCAATCTATTCGCCGGCATCGCGATGCTCGGCGCGGCTTTCGCGCACAATCCTTTTATCGCGATCAGTCTGATCTCCCTCGCGGTCGCTTGCACGATGTTCACGCTCGGCGCAACGTGGAGCACGTGCCTCGACATCGGCGGCCGTCACGTGGCGGTGGTCGGCGCGGCGATGAACACTGCGGGCCAAGTGGGCAGCTTTTTCTGTCCTCCGCTCGTGACTGCCCTGCTCGCCAGCACCGGCGATTGGAACGTTCCCGTGCTCGCGATCGGCGGACTCTTTCTCTTCGGCGCGCTTTGCTGGTGCTTCATTGACCCCCGCGACCGCGTCTTCGAGTGACGCCGGTGGGCGAATCGACACTCTTTGATCAGTGGACGTCGCTCGGTTGAACGAGTTTGAACACGGAGCACGGAAGACACGAAGAGAAGCGAGGAGGATGCCGATCAGGATGGCGTTCCAATCGGATCGACACCGAACTGATCGACCCCGCGATCTCCGTGTTCGATTGAATTTAACGTCGCTCTAACCGACCCGAACGCGCGGCGAGCGCTCCCTACAACAGAGGCGCTGAAACTCGAACGAGAGATGCCGCAACCAATCGGTCGCGGCATCGCCCCAAGTTTTTCAGCTACGCCCCGACCTCATCGGCCCCCTGAATTCATTCGCGCCAGCTGTTCGTTCAGCCAGGTCACTTCTTGCGGGAACACGGTGTGCGCGCCGCCTCCATAGATCTGCTTCGTCACATCGGCATTCATCGCCGTGAGCTCAATCGCGGACTGCTCGACGAACTCGCGCGGGATATGCGCATCGTTCTCCGCGCACCCGAGCATCACGGGCGTCTGCAACAGATCACGTTGCGGGCGCACCGTGCCTGCAGGTCCGATCAGTGCGCCACTGAGCGCGCCCACGAATCCATAACGACGACCGCTTCGGACAAGGTGTTCCACGGCCAGACACGCGCCTTGGGAAAACCCGATCACGCCAATCTGCTCAGGTCGCAAACCACCCGCGATCGCCTCATTCGCGAGGCCATCGATCGTGGCGAGCGCGCCCGAGAGCCACGGTTCGTTCTGCGCGAGTGGGACGAAGAATCGTTGCGGGTACCAGGTGTTGTTCTCGGCCTCGGGTGCAAACAACGCGAATTCCTGCACGTTCAACGATTCGGCCAGTCCAGCGATGTCCTCGGCGCTGGCGCCCCGGCCGTGGATCAAAATGAGCGCGCCACGCGCCTTCGCGAGAGGTTGCCCGAAACGAAGTGTGTCTTGAATGGTATGCATAATAGGGAGACCAGCGGCGGAACGCCGCCACCGGTCAATTGAGGTTTGGTTTCAGGCGTACTGCCGGGCCGCCTGCAGCGGGGGGAGACGTTGCTCAATCCGGGAGCGCATCGGCTCGATCTGCTTCGGCAACTTCAACGCAGTGCCGAGCGACTCGACCGGCTCATCCACCGCGAAGCCCGGGACGTCCGTGGCAATCTCGAAGAGGATCCCCCCGCGCTCACGGTAGTAAATGGAACGGAAGTAATCGCGATCGCGCACCTCCGAAACGGCGAACCCGGCGTGGGCGAGCAGTGCCTGCATCTCGAGCTGCGCGGCGTCATCAGCGACCCGATACGCGATGTGATGAATCGTACCCGCGCCACCGTTACCACGCGGTGCTTTCGCATCTCCGATCACGTCGACGTAACGACCGGATCCGCCGGGTGCCGCTTCGAATCGCGCCCGCGCTCCCTCCCGCCGCACGAGTTGATAGCCCATCGACCCGGTGAGTAGATCTTCCGTGGGCCCGGCATCACGCATCGTCAGTTCGGCGGTGTGCATACCGCGAAGCGCATGGTCCTTCGGGATCCCGCCGCCCGTCCAACCCACCCGGGCGTCCGTTTCGACCGCGACGATCTCGACGGGAATGCCATCCGGATCTTGAAACGTCAGGACGTCCTCGCCGAAACGTGTGCGGCGATCCGCGGTGACAGCGTGTCGCTGCAGCCGGTCATTCCAGTATGTGAGGGAGTCAACCGGAGCTGACAGGGTGATCGCAGTGGTTTGCCCAGCACCGATCCGGCCTCGCGGAGCACCCGACCAGTAGAAAAACGTGATGATGCTGCCCGGCGCACCCGACTCGTCTCCGTAATACAGATGGTACGCCGATGGATCGTCGAAGTTGACCGTCTTCTTCACCAGTCGTAGCCCAAGCAACCCGGTGTAAAAGTCGATGTTGTGCTGCGCATCGGTCGCGATGGCAGTGAGGTGGTGGAGTCCTGCGACATGTGTTTTCATCAAGGGTGTTTTTGTCTGCATGAGAATAACACTCCGCCCCGGATCGCACTACTGCGGAGCGCGGCTTGCCGTCATGCGTGTTACGCATAACCTCGCCCAGCTTGAACCTCGATCTCCTGCGATCCTTCTTCGCCATCGCCGAACACGGCAGTCTCAACCGTGCCGCGGAGCACCTCCACGTTTCACAATCGACGCTCACGCGGCAGGTGCACGCGTTGGAGAATGAGGTGGGCGGCCGGGTGTTCGAGCGGAGCGCGAGCGGAGTGGCACTGACCCACGCCGGCCACGTGCTGCGGGATGGGATGCGGCCGCTTGTCGCCAAGATCGATGGAGTGATCGACGAAGCCCGAAAATCCGCTCGCGGTCAGAGTGCGAAGTTGCGGGTCGGCTATCTCGTTTCGGCTGCCGCCCAGTACCTTCATCCCGCCCTCGCCGCGCTCCGGAACGCGCATCCTGAAGTGAAGGTCAGCTTGCTCGACCTGTCACCGGGCGAACAAATCACCGCGCTCCGCAAAGGCGAAATCGACTTCGCGTTGCTGGCAAACGCCCGATCCATCCTCGCTCGCGAGTTTTCCCTTCGCCGTATCGCGACCGTCAAAGTGTTCGTCGCCCTTCCCGCCGATCACACGCTCGCGAAGCAAAGTTCGGTGCGAATCACGAAGCTGCGCAACGAGTCGTTTATCGGCGTGAGTGAGCGCGATCTGCCAGGCCACAATCAGTGGATCATCCAGCTCTGCCGTCGTGCTCACTTTCGCCCGCGATTCGTCGTGGAAGCGGAGAGTCTCACCCATGGGCTCGCTTCGATCGTGGCGGAAGGTGCGGTGGACTTGCTGCCGGAATATGCCACCAAAACCGCTGTTCCTGACATCGCGTATCGACCGCTTCGTGACACCGCCGCCACCTGCGAGCTCCTCGTGGCCTGGCAGCGCGGCAAGCTCTCCGAATCCGTCCGCGCCATGCTCGCGGCCTTACCCCACGCCAAAGACTGACGTCGCGTTCGAGTCGGTGGCCATCACCATCACGCACCCCACCGCGCTCACTCGCCAAACCGTCCTTGCAGGTCGCGCCGAGTCTGCGATCAATCCTGTCGCTTCGCGTGAACCTTCTCGATCGCTACATTTTCAAGAGCGTCTTCTTCACCTGCCTCGCGGCGGTGGGATTGTTTACGTTCATCGTGATCGTACCCAACGTCGCGAAAGATCTCCTCCCGTACGTGCTCAAGGGGCAGCTGCCGGCGGCAATCTTCGCAAAACTGGTCATCCTGCTCCTACCGTTTGCCATCACCTACGCGCTGCCGATGGGCATGCTCACCGGTGTGCTGCTGACGCTCGGTCGACTTTCAGCCGACAGCGAAATCACGGCGATGCGCGCGGCCGGTGTGAGCATGATCCGTCTGACTCGACCCGTGATCTTGCTGGCCGTGCTGGGCACGATTGTCGCGCTGTATTTCAACTTCGAGTCCATGCCCGCCACACGCGTTGAGTATCACCAGGATTTCGCCGCGACCGTTCGCTCCAACCCGCTGAGCCTGATCGAACCGAAAACCTTCATCCGTGATTTTCCCGGATACGTGGTTTACGTGGGCTCGAAGAATGGCGGCGAGTTGCGCGATTTTTGGCTGTGGGAACTCGACAAAGAGCGGCGCGTCTCGCGTCTCGTGCGGGCTGAGTCAGGGACATTTGAATACGATGAACCCTCGAACTCGCTCATCCTGACCCTGGCCCATGCGCAG
>JBDSPT010000342.1:0-5520 GCA_039930205.1 Opitutus sp.
TCATCACCTGGATGATGGTGTTTCTGCGCACGCTCGGTGTGATCCTGCATCTCCCCATTTTGGCAGGCCGACCCATTCCGGTGATTGTGCGCCTCGTACTTTGTGTTTGCCTCGCCACATTATTGGCTGGATTGGTGCCATCGGCCACGATGCCCGCAACGTTCTGGGCGCTTCTGTCCGCAACGGTCGGAGAGATTCTTGTGGGTCTCGCTCTAGGCTTTGTCGGGCGGCTCTGCTTCGCGGCGGTAGAAATGGCCGGACGTATCATCACGACGGAGATCGGAATAACGGCGTCTCCTGGCATGGGCGTCCCGGAGCCGTCGCACGAGCCGTTGGCCGGGCTCCTCTCCTCATTCGCCATCGTACTTTTCTTCATGTTCGGCGGCCATCTCACCACCCTGGCCGCGCTGTTGCGGAGCTTCGACTTCGTGCTGCCCGGTCATCCGGATATCTCCCCAGCCGCCGGCGATTCGATGATCCGCGCGACGTCGCACGTGATCGAGCTGGGTTTGCGGCTCTCGGCGCCGTTCATCGCGATGAATTTCTTGGTGACGCTCGCCTTCTCTGCTCTCGGCCGGGTTGTGCCGAAAGCGAACGCGTTTCAGCTGAGCTTTTCCGCCAAGCTGTTTGCTGGATTCTCCCTGCTCGCTTCGGCGGGAGCACTGATTGCGCGCTACCTTTACACTGAGTTCGACGAGACGCCGATCCGGATGCTGCAAGTGCTCGTCGGGAAGTGATCGAAGCTCACCGTGCGAGGGCGGTCGAACACTCGGTTATGTGTTTGTATCCACTCATGTGTTGCGCCCTTCGCGGCGTGGATTCGGACAACTTGAGCGGAAACCGGCAAATTCTGCCGCAGAGTTTCCCTGGTTTTTTCCGCCTCCTGAAAACATCGACGAACCGCGTGAGTTAAAAGTTTAAGTCGATGATAGAGAGAAGGTAGAAAGTGCCTTATCCCCCTTGGCATCGGCATTGCTAAACGCCATCCGCGCATGGCCGAAACCGATCAGGATCAAAAAACCGAGCAGCCCACCGGCAAGAAGCTGGCTGAGGCCGCAGACAAGGGGCAATTCGCGCGCTCCCCTGAACTCGGGATTCTGCTTCTGCTCTGTGCCACCCTCGGCGCGCTCGGTTTCACCGCCAAAGCAGCATCGCGAGATATCGCAGATTATTCGGTCAGCATCTTCACGCGGTTCGCTACGACGTCCGTCCAATCGGATACGGTGACGGTCCAACTTTCCGAAGCGATGATGACGGCCGGAAAGGCCATGGCGCCGATCATGATTTCTTGCGTGATCGCTGCGCTTTTGGCGGGCGGGCTCCAGAGTGGATTCCGGCTCTCACCCGATGCGATCGGCTTCAAGCCGGAGCGTCTTGATCCGATCGCCGGTTTCGGCCGGATTTTCAACAAATCTGCGTACGTTCGAACCGGGATCGATCTGCTGAAGCTGATCTCGATCGGAACCGCCCTGTATCTCGGTGTTCGCGGCTTGATCTATGATCCGCTGTTCAGCGCGCCGGTCGAAGCCGCGTACCTCGGCCAGTTTCTCACGCATTCCACGATCATCTTTCTGTCGCGCCTGATCTTCGCACTGGGGGTCATCACCGCGATCAGCTACGGCTACGAAAAATTCAAGACGATGCGCGAAATGATGATGACGCGCCAGGAGGTCAAGGATGAGCACAAGAGCGCCGAAGGCAGCAGCCAGTCCAAAGCCGCGATGCGCCGCATGGCCCGCCGTCTCCTCCAGAAGCAAATGCTTGCCGCAGTGGCGACCGCAGACGTCATCGTCACGAATCCCACTCACTTTGCCGTCGCGCTGAAGTACGAGCGCGGCAAGGACGCCGCTCCGGTCATCCTCGCGAAGGGCGAGAACCGCTTCGCCCAACGCATCAAGGCGCTCGCGGCTGCGCACGGCGTTCCCACCGTCGAGAACAAGCCCGTCGCCCGGTTGCTGTTCGCGATGGGCAAAGTGGGTGAGACGATTCCGGCCGAACTCTATCAGGCCGTGGCCGGTATTCTGGCGGTCGTGTATCGGACTCACCGATACTATTTCCATCGCTTGAAATCACGTCGGTTGGAACCCGCGGCCTAACCGATGACGCCCGTGGCTTCTGCTCCCAATCCGTTCACCGCGCTGATGAAGCGTGCGGATCTCATCTTCACCGGTGGGCTGTTCATCACCGTGCTGCTGCTGATCATGCCCATCCCGACGATGGTGCTGGATCTCTTCCTGGCGCTGAACATCGGGCTGTCGCTTCTTGTTCTCCTCGCCATCGTCTACGTCAAGGATCCCCCCGAGTTCTCCGCGTTTCCGACCCTGCTGCTCGCTCTGACACTTTTCCGGCTGGCGCTGAACATCAGCTCCACGCGGCAGGTTTTGGTTCACGGCTTTGCCGGCCAGGTGATCGATGCGTTCGGTCACTTCGTGATCCAGGGCAATTACATCGTCGGTGCGGTCGTGTTCCTGATTCTGGTGGTCATCAACTTCGTGGTTATCACGAAGGGTGCCGGTCGTATCGCTGAAGTGAGTGCGCGGTTCACTCTCGATGCGCTGCCTGGCAAGCAAATGGCGATCGATGCTGAACTGAACGCCGGCATCATCGATGAAGTCACCGCGACCGCTCGTCGCGTCAAGGTCCAGAAGGAAGCCGACTTCTACGGTGCGATGGATGGTGCCTCGAAGTTCGTCCGCGGAGACGCCGTTGCGGGCATCATGATCACTCTGGTCAACGTCATCGGTGGTTTTGCCATCGGAGTGTTGCAAATGGGGCTCTCGCTCGGCGAAGCGCTGCAGAAATTCACGCTGCTCTCCATCGGCGATGGTCTCGTCTCACAGATTCCTGCGCTGATTCTTTCCGTCGGCGCCGGTTTGCTCGTCACGCGCGCATCGGACAACAACAACCTGGGTTCACAGCTGGTTGGTCAAATGTTGCGATACCCGCGAGCGCTGAAAATTTCGTCCGGGATGCTCGTATGCTTTGGCCTGATGCCGGGCATGCCGATGCTGCCGTTTTTTGCCCTCGCCGGAATCGCGGGATTCATTGGCAAGATTCTCAAGGAGCAGGAGCAGAAGACAGGTCACGCTCACGGCGCTGAAGCCGCCGCCGCAGACAAAGCGAGTTCCGGCAAGGCACCGGCTAAAGCGGCGGGCGCGGAGGCCGGCTCGGCCGCGGCTGCACCGACGACGCCGAGCGACGATGTTCGCAAGCTGATTGAGACGGATATCTTCGCGATCGAGATCGGTTACGGTCTGCTCAATCTCGCCAACGCCAAGACCGGGGGAGATTTGCTCGCCCGCGTCACGGGGGTGCGCAAAGCACTCGCTCGCGAAAAGGGCATCGTGGTTCCACCCGTTTCGGTCCGCGACAATCTCGAACTCGAAGCCAACGACTATCGCTTCCTCCTCCGCGGCAAAGCACTCGCCCGCGGCCAGCTGCATCCTGGACGTTCTCTTGCGATGAACGTCTCCGCGAGCAAGGTTCGCCTCCGCGGCGTTCCCACCCGTGAGCCCGTCTTCAATCTCGACGCGACTTGGATCGACGAGGCGGAGAAGAAAACCGCAGAGCTCAACGGCTACACCGTCGTCGATCCTGCTTCGGTTCTCATCACGCACCTTTCGGAGACGCTGAAGTCTCATGCTCATCATCTGCTCGGCCGTCAGGAAGTGCAGTCACTGGTGGATTTCCTGAAGCAGACCCAGCCCGCGCTCGTCGCCGAGTTGCTGCCGGACCTGGTCACGCTCGGTATCATCCAACGCGTTCTCCAGAATTTGCTCCGCGAGAATATCGCGATCGTGAATCTGCCGCTGATCCTCGAAGGCGTCGGCGATTTCGCCTCTCTCTCCAAGAATCCGGACGACCTCAGCGAACTCATCCGTCGTCGGCTCGGGTTGTACTTCGTGCCGGAGTTCGAGACGCGGCCGAATGTCGTTCGCGCCGTTACGCTCGACCCACGTCTGGAGCAATGGCTCGCGACGAAGGTGCAGCGCTCGCCCACGGAGGTAGGTCTGGGCCTCGATCCGCTGACCACGCGGCACATGCTGGACGAACTAAGCCGCCGGACGGCCGAGCTCACGAATCAAGGCCAGCCCGCAGTCGTGGTGGTATCCACGGAAATCCGACTGCCGCTCAAACGCTTTTTCGAATCGTCGTATCCGCGCCTCACGGTCCTCGCATTCCAGGAATTGCCGGCCGCGACCGAGATCGAAAATGCCGGGATCATCACGGTTCCCGCCCATCTTGCCCGCGTCGAAGCCCCGCTGAAAGCCGCCGCGTAACCCATGTCCGCTCCACGTCCCGCTCCCGGCAGCTGCTTCAAGTTCACGGTCCGTTCGGCGGAAGAAGCCGTGTCGTTGATTCGCGAAAAATTTGGTGCCAACGCCCGCGTGCTCTCCGTGCGATCGGTGGAGGCCAAAGGGATTCGCAAGTTCTTCGGTGCACCTCGTCTCGAGGTCATCGCGCAGATGGAGGGTGCTCCGGAAGCGCCCGCACCGACTTTGCCAGAGTTGGTTGCTCAACGTTCCCCGACGAGGGAAGTCTCCGCTGAGCCGGCGTTGCCGGACCTCACCGCGGATCGAGCAACCCCCCGTTTCAATATTCAGCAGACGCCCATTGGCCTCACCGATCTGCTGCGTCGCTCGGGCCTGACGGAGACGGCGTTGAATCGCCTGCAGTCGGGTTCGAACTGGAGAGAGATCAATCGACTTCCGCTGCACCGCGCGCTTGCCGAGACGTCTCGTCTGTTGCGTGAACGTGCTGAAGCGCGCACCGTTCGGGCGCCGCTCTCCCGCGCTGCGTTTCTTGGTTCCGCCGGGGTGGGCCGCACGACCGCCCTGTGCAAGTGG
This sequence comes from Opitutus sp., assembly GCA_039930205.1. GTDB lineage: Bacteria > Verrucomicrobiota > Verrucomicrobiia > Opitutales > Opitutaceae > Opitutus. The sequence goes on from JBDSPT010000342.1 coordinate 4,848, forward strand.
CTTTCCGTGGAAGTGTTTCGCCGCGCGCGCGTCGGGCATGTGGTGACCATCGAGTTTGACCGGCCCAATCCGCTCGGTCCTCTGCCTGTTTTCGCCGAAGCGCTCGGTGTTCCGCTCGCGCATTTCCCCTGTGAAACGCAGGCCGCGGTCCCCGGTGGATTTGTCTATTTCGATTTGCCCAGCGTCTCGGCGCGCCGCCCCGCGGACAACGCGGCCCTCGGTGCGTGGCTGGATCGCGAGCAGATCGTCGAGCGCGTTCTCGTTTTAAACGCGGCCTACGACCGCGCCGCGATGCGCGAGGCATACACCGCTGGCCGCGATCTCGGCGCGACGCACCTGGTGTTCACGCATCTCGATGAGGTACCACAGTGGGGCAAGCTTTGGGACTACCTCTTCGATGAAGAGATCGAGCCTCTGTTTTTGACCACGGGTCCGTCGCTCACGGGCGACTGCGAAGAGGACGTCTGTGGCGCCCTCGCGCGTCGCACGCTCCCTGAAAACTGAAACGAGAATCCTTTCCCTTTCTCTCAACCCGTCTCCTGACATGAAGTTTGTTTTCCTCGCCGGCGGTCTTGCCGGGTTCCTCTCCGCCGCAGTGGCCGGCTACCTCGCCGACCGCGCAGCCAACCGGATCTTTTTCGATGCGGCCCTCGGCTGCCTCGCGGGTGCACTT
>JBDSPT010000343.1:0-6632 GCA_039930205.1 Opitutus sp.
GCCAGTCGTTGACAGAATTCCACGACGAATGCGCTGGAGACGGGAAGATCGGACTTCGCCATATCGGCCACCACGATGACCAGATGGGAAGGGTTCTGCTCCGCGACGGCTTGCAGGCGATCCACCCATTCGTCGGCGAGATTCCGTTCCGCCCGCGCGACGGCCAAGAAGCTCGTCACGCGCTGCAGGTTCTCGATCAGACCGAGGCGCAGCATAATGGGGATGGCCCACAGTTCACCCAGTTTCAATGGGGCGGCCGACTGATACGCGGCGACGAAAGCGCGGAGCGGGGCTCCGTCGATCTGGGCGTCAACGTGCGAGATGTACTCAAGCACGATATCGTAGACTCGCGGCAGGCCGGCGGAGGGACCGTCCAACAGACGCGGAAGTTCCTGGCTGTAACCCTTGGGCAAATGGCGTCGGGCGGTTTGGATCTGCTCCTCAACCAGATAGAAGTTGTCGAGCAGCCATTCGGCCGCAGGAGTCACCCGTCGAGGTTGTACGACTTCCAAGGTCGAACGGTTGAAGTCACGGAAAACGGACTCATTGTGATCGAGCCCGACCAAAAGTTGGTTGGTTCCGCGGCCCGCGACCACCCGATGATTTTCCGCCAGAGCTTTCGCGTGCCTCGCCAGTTGCTCCTCGCTGAACAGCTCGGCCCGCAAGGGTGCCCCTCCCGTTGGCGGGTGCCGGTGGTATATTCCGGTCAACCACGCCGGAATCTGCGGAAAGAAAGAGGATTTCACGTGATAAGTCTCTGAACTCGATTCGATGCACAGTACCCGGACGAACCGAATGGTTGCGGAAATCGATTCATCGCAGGGCGCTTATCAGCCGGGTTAAATCACACAGCAACGTTTGCGTAACGTTTTCGGCCCGGCCTGGCCGCGACGCGGGCTGCGATCGGCATAACGGCGGTTACACGTTCGCTGCTCGACCGAGCCAACGAAGAACGGCGGTGTCCGGAAGTGCCGAATGCGACTCGCTGGGATGTCTCAAAAGCATCCGGTGTCTCAGAATAATACGTTGTGACAAGTTTGGAAACCTCGATCAGCGGAGCGGCTTCGGCTGACTTGCCGGCAAGGGAGTCTACCGTCACTTGAAAAATCCTTGGTCAGTCGTCTTCACGAAAAAAGACCCTACCGAGAAACGGTCCCGGCGCGAATCGATGAGAAAGGAGGCAGGATGCGTGGGCGCCGAACTTTCTTCGGTGTTGTAGTGTTCGTGTACTCACGCGGGTGACTGGATGAATTTTTCGCGGCGGTGTTCCACGAAAAGACGACAAAGTTCGGCGGCGTCAGCGCCCGCGCCTCCCGAATCTTTCCCCTGTTCGGTCAAGCCGGATACACGCAGTCGGACGGTGCCAGCGTCGTGAGACGTTGGGGCGCGGTGGGGCGCCGGTCACCGCCGTCACGATCGCTGCTATACGAATCCTCCGATCTCGACTATCTGGATACCGCTGAGTCGATGCGCCCACTCCGATGGATGGGCGAGTCCATCGAGCAGACGTGGCCAACAACACCGCCGACGCCACGCGAAATGCGGCCATGGGCACCCTATTCGTTGACCCAATTTGCCCTCACTCCGCCGGCATCAGGCAAACGAAATTCGGCACCCTGGGTGGACCCGACGACGACTGCACCCCGGCTGCCTTCGCCGGCTCGTCATGCGTTCTCCCCTACGCAGCCCCCCTCAGATCCCGAGCCGGGTTTGTCACGTATTACGTGACAAACCCGGGTTGGGCTCCGCCAGGTTGTCGCAGCGGGTCGGTTCCAGAAGTCGCGGCTAGAGCCTTTTAAACAAAACTGTAGCCGAGTTCCTGTCATTGCGAGAAGCGCAGCGACGAAGCAATCCAGCTGGATCGCCACGGCGCGCTTCGCGCACCTCGCGATGACAATGAGGCGGCCGGCTACAGTTTAAGTTAAACCGCTCTAGCGGGTCACGGTCTGCTCGTTCCAGCCGCCGCCCAGCGCACGGTACAGCGCGATCAGATTGGTGTAGTTCGCGAGGCGTACGCGGATCTGATTCTGTTGAGCCGCGTAATGATCCTGCTGCGCAATCAGCACGGCGAGGTAACTATCCACCCCTTGTTTGTAGCGCGCCTGCGTCAGGTTGTAGCGCTCTTCCTGCGCCCGCGCCAGGGCATCGTACGCTTCGATCTGCTCCCCTACCCGCGCTCGCGCGACGAGCGCGTCGGCTACTTCGCGAAACGCGTTCTGAATCGTGCTCTCGTAACGGGCGATCTCGATTCGCTTCTGGATGTTCGCCACGTCAAGCGCCGCACGATTCTGCCCCGCCGCAAAAATCGGCAATGTGATTCGCGGTACGAAATTCCATGTACTGGAGCCGGCCGTGAACAGACGGGAGAGCTCGTCACTCGCCGTCCCAATTCCGCCCGTGAGTTTGATCGCGGGAAAAAACGCCGCGCGGGCCGCACCGATCTGGGCATTCGCTGCTTTCAACTCATGCTCCGCCTGCAGAATATCCGGACGACGTTGCAGCAAATCCGACGGCAATCCGGGCGCCACGTCGGCGATGATGCCTTGCGCATTCATTGCTGCCGGAGCGGGCAGATCCTGCGGAAGCGGTCCGCCGATCAAAACCGAAAGCGCATTGTCCGCCTGCACCAACTGTTGCCGAAACGTCGATGCGTCTGCTCGTGCCAGCTGCACCTGACTCTCCGCCGTGGCGAGATCCAACCGCGACGCCGCGCCGACTTCGTGCCGCTTCTGCGCAATGCGGAACGACGACTCCACGGCTTTCAACGTGTCTTCAGCGAGTCTCAGTTCCTCCGCGATGGCCCGCTGATTCAAATACTGCCGCGCGACTTCCGCCACCAAAGCGATATGCGCACTGCGACGCGCTTCGTCCGTCGCCAGAAAAAACTCGAGCGCCTGATCGCGCAGACTTCGCACTCGTCCGAAAAAATCCAGTTCGTACGACGACACGTCCGCACTGACGCTGTACGTCGTCGTCGTCTGAGGTCTGCCGGTCAGCGACAAATCACCCGAACTCCGGCTGCGCACGACGCTCCCGTTGGCGTCGAGCGTCGGAATAAACGCGAGCTGAGCGATCCGATACTGCGCGCGGACCTGTTCGAGATTCAAAGCCACGACTCGCAGATCGCGATTGTTCTCCAGCGCGAGCCGGATCAGCGCCTTCAACCGTGCATCACCGAAAAATTCTTCCCAGCCGATATCCGGCGCAACGGCAGCCGTCGTCTGCGCGGCGAGTCCGTCCTGACCTGGTCCACGGCTGACCGCTGTTTCCGGCCACGCGCTCGCAACCGGCGCTGCCGGACGTTCGTAATGCGGTGCCATCGTGCACCCCGCGAAACCCACTGCAGCCAGTCCGAGGCTCAGGTGGTACGCCTTCATGGCGCATGCCTTCCAGGAGTCACGTCGCCGGTTGTGTTCGGACCCGGCTTTCGGGCGGGGCGTTGGTGAAAGAATCCGCGAATCACGATAAAGAATACAGGCACGAGGAAGATCGCGAGAACCGTGGCGGTGATCATCCCGCCGATGACCCCGGTCCCGATCGCGTTTTGGCTGGCTGAGCCCGCGCCGCGCGCGATCGCCAACGGGAGCACGCCGAGGATGAATGCGATCGACGTCATCAGGATCGGACGAAGTCGCAGGTGCACGGCCTCGAGCGTGGCTTCCACAACACCTTTACCCTGCTTCATCAAATCCTCCGCAAACTCGATGATCAGAATCGCGTTCTTCGTCGACAGACCGACGATGACGAGCAGCCCCACTTTGAAATAAACGTCGTTGGGCAGGCCGCGGAGCGTGGTTGCCAGCAGCGCTCCCACGATCCCAAGTGGCACGACCAGGATGACGGCCAGGGGGATCGACCAGCTTTCGTACAAAGCAGCGAGACAGAGAAATACGACGACCAGCGAAATCGCGTAGAGCTTGGGCGCCTGTGAACCCGAAAGACGCTCCTCATACGATTGGCCGGTCCATTCGTATCCAACTCCCGGTGGCAACTGCCGGGCCATGTCTTCCATTGCTTGCATGGCCTCGCCCGTACTCTTCCCCGGCGGCGCCGACCCAATGATCTCCATGGAAGGGAATCCATTGTAGCGCTGCAGCACGGGCGCACCGTAAGTCCACTCCAACGTCGTGAAGGCCGCGAGCGGCACCATCGTGCCCTGTGCATTGCGCACAAACACACGTCCGATGTCAGACGGCGCCATCCGAAACGGAGCATCGAGCTGCATGATCACTCGCTGCACTCGGTTACCGTGCACGAAATTATTGATGTACTGTGAGCCGAAGTTGGCCTGCATGGCGCTGTTCACGTCCGCCAGCGGAACGCCAAGCGTCGTCGCCTTGTCCTGATCGATGTTGATCTTCAACTGCGCCGTGTCTTCAAGACCCTGCAGACGCACCTGCGCGACGTGAGGATTCTTCGCGGCCAGTGCCAGAAGTTGATTGCGCGCTTCCACCAGCTTCGCGTGGCCGACGCCAGCCAGATCCTGCAGCTGGAAATCAAACCCCGACGACGTGCCGAGTTCGGAGATCGCGGGCGGATTCACCGGAAAGATGATCGCGTCCTTGATCTTGCCCAGTCCCGCGAACGATCGCGCGATCACCGCCTGAACTTTGTGCTCACGTCCGCTGCGTTCCTCCCAGGGTTTAAGCCGCACGAATGCGAGCGCGGAGTTCTGACCCCGACCGTTAAAACTAAAACCCGCAACCGTGATGAACTGCTCAATCTCCGGCTGAGCTCCGTAAAATTCTTCGACCTGCTTCAATACCTCCAGGGTCCGTGTCTGGGTCGCGCCGACCGGCAACGAAATCGCCGTGATGAAATACCCCTGGTCCTCGTCCGGCAGAAACGCCGACGGCATGCGAAGGTACAGCCAGCCGACAATCGCCACGATTCCAGCGAAGAGTAGCATGTAGCGACCCGTCTTGCGGATCATTCGGCCCACGATGCTTTGATAGCGGGTCGTATTTCGCGCAAACATCCGATTGAACCAGCCGAAGAACCCGCGTTTCTCGTGGTGAGTCCCCTTCTCGATCGGCTGGAGGAGCGTCGCGCACAACGCCGGCGTCAGCGACATCGCCAGGAAAACCGAGAACGCCATGGATGCGACCAACGTCAGTGAGAACTGACGGTAGATCGCTCCCACCGATCCTTGGAAAAATGCCATGGGGATGAACACCGCCGTAAGCACCAGCGTGATACCGATCAACGCGCCCGTGATCTGGTCCATCGCTTTCCGCGTCGCTTCGCGCGGCGAGAGCCCCTCCTCGGCCATGATGCGCTCCACGTTTTCGATCACGACAATGGCGTCGTCGACTAGAATCCCGATGGCCAGGACCATGCCGAACATCGTGAGCACGTTGATGGAAAATCCCATCGCGAGCATCACCGCGAACGTGCCCAGCAACGCCACCGGCACGACGATCGTAGGAATGAACGTGGCCCGAAAATTTTGCAGGAAGAGATACATGACCAGGAACACGAGCGCGATCGCCTCGACCAGGGTCTTCACGACTTCCTCGATCGAGAGACGAACGAACGTCGACGTGTCCAACGGATAGTTCACCACCACGTTGGGCGGGAAGAAGCGCGAGAGGTCCTTCACCTTTGCGCGGATGGAATCCGCCGTCTGGAGTGCGTTCGCGGTCGGCGAAAGACGGACGGCGACGGCGGCAGAAGGCCGCCCGTTGACGCGGGCCTGAATGTTGTAATCGGCGCCGCCGAGCTCAACGCGCGCGACATCGCGCAACCGGACGCGAGAACCATCTCGATTCACGCGCAGGAGAATATTCCCGAATTCGTCGACCGTCTCGAGCGTCGCACGGCCCTGCAGGATGACATTGAGTTGCTGGCCAACCGGCGCCGGACGGCCGCCCAACTGACCCACGGGCACCTGCGCATTCTGCGACTGGATGGCAGCCTGCACATCACCCGAGGTCAGGCCGAATCCGCTCATCTTCGAAGGATCGAGCCAGATCCGCATCGCGTTCTCGGTGCCAAACGTATTCGCCTCGCCAACACCACGAACGCGACGGATTGGATCCAGCACGTTGGTGGCGATGTAATTGCCGAGCGCGATCTCATCGAGACTCCCGTCCGACGACGACAGCGTGAAAAACATGATGAAGTTGCGCGTCGATTTCGTGACGGTGACGCCCTGCTGCTGCACCGTGAGCGGCAAGCTTGGCGTCGCGAGCTGAACTTTATTCTGCACCTGCACCTGCGCCGTGTCGGGATCCGTGCCGGGCAGGAAGTACAAGTTCACCGTCGCGATGCCGGTCGCGTCAGCGCTCGATGACAGATAGAGCAGGTTGTCGATGCCGCTCATCTGCTGCTCAATGACCGCCACCACGGTGTTCTGCAGGGTTTCCGCGGAGGCCCCCGCATAGTTGGCGGTCACCGCAATGGAGGGCGGCGCCACGCGAGGGTACTGGGCAATGGGCAGCTGGGTGATCGCCAGCACGCCGAACAGCATGATCAAAATGGATACAACCCAGGCGAAAACCGGGCGGTCGATGAAAAAGCGTGCCATGACGGGCGTCCGTTATTTCTGCGCCGCCGGCGCAGCCTCGGCTGGAGCCGCCTGGACCGGAGACGCCAGCGGAACCGGTTTAACGGTCGCGCCGGCGCGAACC
>JBDSPT010000344.1:0-7047 GCA_039930205.1 Opitutus sp.
CCGGTCACTGTAACCTTCTCAAGCACCGCTTTGGCAATCCTCTCAGCCAGCTCGGGCTTTTCCTTGAGAGCCGCTTTGGCAGCGTCGCGTCCCTGACCGACGAGCGCGCCCTCGTAGGCGATCCAAGCGCCTTTCTTCTCCAGGATCTTGTGTTCGAGGCCGAGATCGAGCAGCGAGCCGATCTTCGAGATGCCTTCGTCGTACATGATGTCGAATTCCACCTCGGTGAAGGGCGGCGCGACCTTGTTCTTCACCACTTTGATCTTGGTGCGATTACCGATGACTTTGCCTTCCGGCGTCTTGATCTGGTCTTTGCGGCGGATGTCGATGCGAACCGACGAGAAAAACTTCAACGCGCGTCCGCCTGAGGTGGTTTCAGGGCTGCCGAACATGACGCCGATTTTTTCGCGGATCTGATTCGTGAAAATGCACACGCAGTTCGTCTTGCTTACGACCGCAGTGAGGCGGCGCATGGCTTGCGACATCAAACGCGCCTGGCTGCCCATCGTCATGTCACCCATCTGGCCATCGAGCTCGGCTTTCGTGATCAACGCGGCGACAGAATCGAGCACGATCACGTCAATCGAGTTGGAGCGAATCAGCGTCTCCATGATGTTGAGCGCATCTTCTCCGCTGTCCGGTTGGGAAACGAGCAGGTCGTCGAGATTCACGCCGACAACGCGAGCGTATTTTGGATCGAGCGCGTGCTCGACATCGATAAACGCCGCGAGTCCGCCTTTTTTTTGCGCTTCGGCGATCACGCTGAGACAGAATGTGGTTTTGCCGGAGGATTCCGGCCCGTAAATTTCAACGATGCGGCCCTTCGGCAAACCGCCGACCCCGAGCGCCAGATCGATCGCGAGCGAGCCGGTGGAAAGCGTTTCCACCTTCATCCTGGCATTGCTGCCGAGACGCATGATCGAGCCTTCGCCGAATTGTTTCGTGATGGCGGAGAGCGCGAGATCGATGTTTTTGTCGCGGGAAGGTGCGGCGACGACCGTGGCGGTTTTTGCAGGAGCGGCTTTGGACATGGGCGGAGAAATCGTTGAGTGCAGAAAAGGAATCGCCGGTTCGGGGAAGCGACAGATGTTCGGCAACGCTGAAGCGTCCAGCGTTGCGGAAGCAAGCCCCGCGTGGGCGTAAATTCACGTATCAGCCCAAAATGCGCGCGCGGATTTCGGCAGCCGTCCAGAGTGTGCCGTCGAGTACGATCCGGAATCACGCGGGTCCGCGTCGCGCTGACACCCAATGCGGAGGCGTTCCGCTTCCGGTCTTGAACGCCACCGCGAACCACACGGCGAGGACGATCAAAGCGAAACTCACAGCGTAGTTCCAGCTGAGCTTTTCCTTCAGCACCAACCGCGCGAAACCGACGAACACGGCGAGCGTGACACATTCTTGAATGATCTTCACCTGATAGCCGCTGAACTCGCCGCTCAAGTGCCCGCCGCGATTTGCCGGCACCATCAGGCAGTACTCGAAGAAGGCGATTCCCCACGACACGAGGATCACGGTCAGCACCGATTTACCGTCGAGCCACTTGAACTTGAGGTGACCGTACCAAGCCACGGTCATGAAAGTATCGGAGCAAACGAGCAGGAGGATCGTTTTGATCAAGGTCCCAAGGCGCATCTATTTCAATCGGAAGGAGGCACCGGCGTGACACGGTCCACCAAGTAAGTCGGGCGGGTCATCCATCTCACGGCGGATGCAATAGGGTTTCCGGAATTCGACTGCATCGTTATGGCTAAGCTGGAACCATCCGGTTAGCCCGCGAAAGGTGCGAATTAACGCGAAAGAAAAGCTTCAAAAACAATGGCGCACTGAACGGTGAGTGAGCTTGGGTTTGTGCAAAAATCGGACCGCTCCTCTGACGTTCGCGTCCATTCGCGTGATTCGCCTTCGGTCCACTGATTGGTTACGGCTTAGCCGGATCCCTGCGGTCGAAGTTCGACGTAGGCAGCTCGCTTGCGAGCGGAGGAGCGTCCGCAAGCGGACTGCCTGCGACAGCACCGTGCAGTTCCAATTCCACGAGTAGGTAGCTCTCCGACTGAATAGTTCCGGCTAAGACGGATACATGCGGTCGGAAGTAGCCACCGTCGTGAGACGGTGGAAGCGAGGGGAGGCGCGCCGGTGATCGGTGTCACGACCGGGGGTACAAGGATCCTCCGATCTCGACTGCATACTTCCGGCTAGGAGCTCAGCGAACTCTTGTACGAAAACACGCTCCTACGACGAAGCTGATCCCACCGGAGTCGCAGCGTAGTAGTTCTGATACCAATCGACGAACTGTTTGAGCCCTTCTTCCAAGGTTACCTTCGGCGCAAATCCAACGGCGTCGCGGAGTCGCTCGATGCTCGCACATGTCTCGACCATGTCGCCGGGCTGAGCCGGAGCGAATTCAACGATGGCTTTGCGTCCGAGGAGCTCTTCGAGCATCCGAACAAAGAGCACCACTTCGACCGGACGATTGTGGCCGATGTTGAAAATACGAAACGGAGGAGTCGGCTGTCGGGCAGGAGGGTAGAGCAGCACCTTCACGACCCCATCCACAATGTCGTCAACGTAGGTGAAATCGCGGCGATTCCGGCCTTCGTTGAACAGCTTGATGGGTTTTCCCTCCGTGATGGATTTAGCGAACAGGATCGGTGCCATGTCCGGGCGACACCAGGGACCATAGACCGTGAAGAAGCGCAGGCCGGTGATCATCGTGCCGTACAAATGCGCGTAGCTATGGGCCATCAGCTCGTTGCTTTTCTTCGTTGCGCCATAAAACGAGATCGGCTGATCGGTGTCGTCGTCTTCCGAAAATGGTACTTTGGCGCCTGCGCCGTACACGCTACTCGACGAGGCGAAGACCAGGTGTTTGGGCGGCGCGTGGCGGCAGGCCTCGAGTACATTGAGAAAGCCGTCCAAGTTACTGCGGGCGTAGGCCGCTGGATTCTCGGTGCTGTAACGAACGCCTGCCTGCGCGCCGAGGTGAATGACGTAGTCGGGTTTGAAGTGACGATAGATCCCGTTGAAAGCCGTCGAATCAGAGAAATCGTTCTTCACGAAACGGAAGTCCTCGTACTTCTCGAGCTGGGCCAGACGGGCACGTTTGAGCTCCACTGAGTAATAGTCGTTTAGACTATCGATGCCGAGGACCTCGCACCTTTTGCTCTCCGCGAGTCGTCGGGCGACGTGGTAGCCAATGAAACCGGCCGCGCCGGTCACGAGAACTTTCATCCATCGCACATAGACCAACCGTTTACTGGGCGCTAGGTAAATTCTGTTGCCGCTCGATTCCTTGGCGCGTCGACCAACGCGGATCGCGCGATCGCGCTAGGAGAATATGTTGATGCGAACGCATGGCAGCCTTGCCGTTGAACGGTCGAAACGCCACCGGCGTATCACCATCGTATCTCGCGGCCCAGCACAGTTCACGCGGTCGCACGCTCCACTCGTGCATATGACAAATTTTTCCGGCGATTCGAAAGACGGGGCTTGATTGCCGAAAAACCGGTTCTATACCTTGCGGCGTTTTTGCGCCCGTACACGTTCATCCCATGAAGATCAAAGCCTATCTCAAGCCTTCCTGCGGCTGGTCCAATGGTGTCCGCGCCATCATGCGCAAGTACAACGTCCCGTTCGAGGATATCGACATCATCAACAATCGTGCGAACTACGCCGAGATGGTGGCCAAGTCCGGTCAGCCGCTTTCTCCCTGTGTGGAGATCGATGGCGTGATGCTGGCAGATATCTCCGGCGAAGAAGTTGAGAGCTACATGCTCAGCAACGATCTCATCAAACCTGTGAACGCGGCCGTAAACGTGCCGACGAACGCTGGCTGCTCTGACGAGGAGCACGCGAAAATGGCGACGAAAACAGTCCGCTTCTTTTGATGCTGCGGAGAGCCTGCCGAAACTGAATCGAACCCCGGGCCGCTCTCGCAACGTCGAGACCGGCCCTTTTTATGCTCTCTTAGTCCGCCTTACCTCGACGAAACCGGCCCAGCCAGCTGCTCCCAACTCCTTTACCTGTGAATACCATCCGTCCTGAATCTGATCCCACGAACCTCCCGGGTAGCGTAGCTCCGCTCGATGAGCAGAGTCGTCGACCTGGGAAACAGGGGCTGTACGATCCGTGGTTCGAGCACGATGCCTGCGGCGTAGGCTTCGTCGTCGATATCAAGGGTCGGAAGACGAACCAAATCGTTAGACAGGGCCTGCAAGTTCTAACAAATCTCGATCATCGTGGCGCGAGCGGCGCTGAGGTAAACACAGGTGACGGTGCCGGTATTCTGATCCAGATGCCGCACAAGTTCCTGGTCGAAGCCGCGAAGAAGGCGCGGATTAGCCTGCCGGGAGAAGGTCAGTACGGAAGCGGACTCGTGTTCCTGCCACGAAATCCAACGACGCGTCGTAAGCTCGAGGAAGTTTTCGGCCAAATCGTCCAATCTGAGGGACTGACGCTGCTGGGTTGGCGTACCGTCCCGACCAACAATAGCATGTTGGGCGAGACCGCGAAGGCCGCCGAGCCGTTCATGCGGCAGATTTTCATCGGCCGTAATCCTTCGGTGACGGATGACCGCGTTTTTGAACGAAAGCTCTACATCATCCGAAAGCGCGCCTACTCCGAGATTCGCACCGCGACCATCGCCGGCGGGGAGACGTGGTACATGCCCAGTCTTTCATACAAGACGCTGGTGTATAAGGGCATGTTGACCACGGCTCAGCTTGAGCAGTACTTCCTCGATTTACAGCAGCCGTCGATGGAATCAGCCATCGCGCTCGTGCACTCCCGGTTCAGCACGAACACGTTCCCCAGCTGGGATCGCGCACACCCTTATCGCTACATCGCTCATAACGGCGAGATCAACACACTGCGCGGCAACATCAACTGGATGCACGCCCGTCAGGCGCTGTTTGCGTCGGACCTGTTCGGTGAGGATATGGAAAAGATCCTGCCCATTATCAACCCGCACGGGAGTGACTCCGCGATGTTCGACAATACGCTCGAGCTTCTCGTTCTGGCCGGACGTCCGCTTGCGCACGCGATGATGATGATGATTCCCGAGCCGTGGTCTAACCACGAGTCGATGGAAGACGATCGTCGCGCGTTTTATCAGTACCATTCGTGTTTGATGGAGCCGTGGGACGGACCCGCGGCCATCGCGTTTACCGACGGCAAGCAGATGGGTGCGGTGCTCGACCGAAACGGTCTTCGGCCGTCGCGCTATTACGTTACGACTGACGACCTCGTCATCATGGCGTCCGAAGCAGGCGTGCTTGAAATCCCACCGGAGAAGATCCGCGAGAAAGGCCGTCTCCAACCGGGCCACATGTTCCTCGTTGATACGGAGCAGGGTCGAATCATCGGCGACGAAGAGATCAAGCGTGAGCTCGCGAACGAGCGTCCCTACCGCAACTGGCTGAATGAGCATCTGGTAAAGCTCGAAGATCTCCCTTCGGCACCGGCAGTTCCGCCGCCGGACCACGACACCCTCGTCCATCGGCAAATCGCGTTCGGCTACACGTTCGAAGACCAGCGAATCATTCTCGCGCCGATGGCCCGCGACGGCGTGGAAGCGATTGGCTCGATGGGCAACGATACGCCTCTGGCGGTACTTTCAAACAAGCCGAGCCTGCTCTACAATTACTTCAAGCAGCTGTTCGCCCAAGTGACGAATCCACCGATCGACAGTATCCGCGAGGAAATCGTCACATCTTCGGAAACTCGCCTCGGCTCGGAGGGCAATCTGCTCAACCCCGATCCTCTCGTTTGTCGACGTGTCGAATTGAAGTGGCCCGTTCTGACCAACGAGGAGTTCGCGAAAATTCGCCGGCTCGACCAACCCGGCTTCAAGGTCGGGGTGTTGCCCATCCTGTTCCGCGCCACCCGCGGCGAAAAGGGCCTGGCCAAGGCGATGGAGGAGATCTGTCTCATCGCGCGTCGGATGATCGAGGATGAGGAAGTCACCGTCCTGATCCTCAGCGACCGCGGCGTGACGAAGGAATTCGCGCCGATCCCCGCACTGCTTGCGGTTGCAGGACTGCATCACTTCCTCATCCGCGAAGGATTGCGGACACGGATTTCGATCGTGCTGGAGACGGGTGAGGCGCGCGAGGTTCATCACTTTTCGCTGCTCATCGGCTACGGCTGCAGCGCGATCAATCCGTACGTCGCCTTCGAGACAATCGACGGCATGATTCAAGATGGGCTGCTGGTGAACATCGACCACAAGACTGCGTGCAAGAACATGGTCAAAGCCGCGTCGAAGGGCGTGATCAAGGTGGCATCAAAGATGGGCATTTCCGCAATCCAGAGTTATCGCGGAGCACAGGTGTTCGAAGCCGTAGGCCTTCGTCAGGATGTCATCGACCACTACTTCACGTGGACGCCTTCACGCGTCGGCGGCATCGGCCTCGACGTGATCGCCCAGGAAGTTCTCACGCGGCATCGCGCGGCCTTCCCGGATCGTGAAGTCAACAACCACGTTCTCCCCGTCGGCGGTCAGTACCAATGGCGCAACGAAGGTGAGTACCATCTCTTCAATCCAGAATCGATTCACCGTCTCCAGAAGGCGGTCCGCACCTCGAATTACGCGGCGTTTAAGGACTACTCGAAGATCATCAACGAGAACTCCAGGAACATTGCCACGTTGCGTGGACTGCTCGACTTCAAGATGGGCGACGCTGTTCCCATTGAGGAAGTCGAGTCGATCGAGGCCATCATGAAGCGCTTCAAAACGGGAGCGATGTCGTACGGCTCGATCTCGAAGGAAGCCCACGAAACGCTCGCCATCGCCATGGACCGCATCGGCGGCATGAGCAATACGGGCGAGGGCGGCGAGGACTCCGATCGCTTCCTGCCGCTTCCCAACGGCGACTCCAAGAACTCGGCGATCAAGCAGGTCGCAGCGGGACGTTTTGGCGTCACGAGCGAGTACCTCGTGAGTGCGAAGGAAATTCAAATCAAGATGGCGCAAGGCGCAAAGCCGGGCGAAGGCGGGCAGCTGCCTGGGACGAAGGTTTATCCCTGGGTCGCCAAAACTCGAGGCACGAC
>JBDSPT010000345.1:0-3798 GCA_039930205.1 Opitutus sp.
ACTGCGATGCTTGGCCACTTTGCTTGGCCACTTCTTGGCCACTTTTCGAGTCCTTAAGTTTTTCTAACTGTACCTTCATGTCGCCAACTTATATGTCACTTTACCTATGACAACAAGTCTGTAAGTGAGGTCACAAGCAGACAGGAGCAGACAATTTAAAACAGCTAAACCAAGAAACTGTTAATCACTTGGTCATAGGTTCGATCCCTACCCGGGCAGCCATGGGGCTCAACAATTTGCGAAATCGAAGTTCTCCGGAAAAACTGAGCGGCGACGTTGAGTCGTTTTTCTGCGTGGATACACATCTGCGGGAAACCTCCTAGTGACCGAAGATCAATAGAGACTACCTCAATCCGTAGTTTGGATTGGATGTCGGCATCCGACCTCCGACGCTTTCGCGCCAAGCGTGCAGTTTGTCCACCAATGCACGAACGATATCAGGATGGTTAAGGCTGACATCCTCACTTTCGGATAGGTCGCTCGACAGATCAAAGAGTTCAGTGCGTCCGTCCTCATACCACTCGACCAGCTTCCAGCGGCCCTGCCTCACCGCGCCGTTGGGTTTGCCGCGCTGGTTGCTGTAGTGAGGATAATGCCAGTAGATCGCCCGCTCTGGCATCTGAAAGGCAGGATGGAGCAGCACCGGAGCGAAACTCACCCCGTCCACGTGGAGTTCTGGTTTCTGAGGGAGACCGGCAAGGTCGAGCAGGGTCGGGAAAAAATCAGGCGAGGTCACTACGGTGTCGGTGGACCGGTTGGACGTAATGTGGCCCGGCCAGCAGACCAGCAGAGGTTCGCGCACGCCACCGTCGTAGGCCCAGCCCTTGCCGGTGCGGAGCGGGCGATTGGAGGTCGGCCAGCCTTCCGCGGTGGCGAGGCCGCCGTTGTCGGAGGTGAAGATGACGATGGTGTTGTCAGCCAAGCCAAGTTCTTCGAGGTGCTGCATCACGCGACCGACACTGCGGTCGAGACTTTCCACCATCGCGGCATAGGTCGGATTGGACTGGCGTACGCGGACCCGGCCATCTCTGCCGTCTACAAAATCGGGTTCGTCCTTGGGCAGGCCGGCGAGCTTGACCTCGTATTTTGCCACCACCTCTGGACGCGCCTGCAGCGGGTTGTGCACGGCGTATTCGCAGAAATAGAGGAGGAAGGGCTGCTTTCGGGCCTTGGCATCGTTGATGAACTCAAGCGCTTCGCGAGTAAGGCGCTCGTCCAGCTGCTCGCCCGGCGGTCCGTCGGGGAGATTGGGGATGCGGTAGGGACTAAAGTAGGACGGCGGGTGTCCGAGCCCGCAACCTGCGACGTTCACATCGAAACCTTGGTGCTCGGGGAAGTATTCGGGCTTGTCGCCGAGATGCCACTTGCCGACGAAGCCGGTCCGATAACCCGCGCCCTGGAGGACTTCGGCGAAGGTCACCTCCTCCAATGGAAGGTGAAACAGGAAAGGCGGACGAGCCAGCTTCTGATCGGGCCGGTCGGGGCGCCCGTTGATCCAGTCGGTGATACCGACGCGGGCCGGATAGCGACCCGTCAACAGGCTGGCCCGCGTGGGCGAGCAAACATTGCAGGCGGCATAAGCTTGGGTGAATCGGACTCCGCTCGCCGCGAGACGGTCGATGTTGGGCGTCTCATGGAAGGTGCTGCCGTAAGCCCCGACATCCGCCCAGCCCAAGTCGTCGACGAGAATGAAGACAATGTTCGGCCGCTGCTCACCCCCGCGCGAAAGAGCGGGCGCGGGATCGTGCGGAGCGGCAGCCGAAATAGCCGGAATGAGCAGGAGCAGCAGGAGGGCGCGCAGGGGGTTTTGCATGGAGCAGGTTGCCGCCTTTGAACCGGTCGTTCGACAAAATATGCTCCCATCCACCCCAATGGGGGAGCGGGCCGAATCCCGCAGGTCGAGCCACAACCCGACCCCGTCGGATCGATTTCCCCTCGACTGGGGGATAGGCTGTTCACTTCCGGGCTGCTACGCTTGGCGGCAAAGCTTTGTTGGCTCCGTGATGACTGGACTACCTCACTTATGAAGCCGCTTCGGTAAAACCAGCCGGGCGGCGAACCTCACCCTCACCGATTTCCCATTACCAAATCAGCGCACCGATAGATCACCTAACGAAGGGTTCTAGCTCGAAGCGTTCACCGTCACCGGATCCAACCTTCGCGCGGGCGAGTCCTCCGGCGCGGCGAACCCGAATGCGGAGCGGGACTGGTTGACGCGGCACCCAAAACTTATTTGCGGTTTGCCTGCGTGACGGGCGCACTGATGTCCGCCAGCCGTTGCCGCATCTCCGCCGCTTTGGCGGGAAACTGGTCGATGATGTTGTGCTGCTCTGTGGGGTCGTCGCGGAGGTTGAACAACAACGGTGCGGGGATGCGGTTCTCGACAAACCGATCGTCGGACGCATTGGCGCCGCCCGTCCCGGCCGCTTCGCCCTGACCCTGAGCGTTTGCCGGGATGTATTTCCAATCTCCGGCGCGCAGTGCGATGGCGCCGGAAATTCCATGGAGCACGGTGTCGTCACGCCGATTTCCACCCGTCTGGTTCAGAAGCACGGCGGAGAGATCCAAGCTGTCGGGCGCGGCTTTCGCAGAGAATTCGCTCCCGGTCAGCCCTGCGACCGTGTGGAAAATGTCCACCAAGCCGAACATCTCCTCGCTCACTCGCGGGGTAAGTCGCGCCGGCCAGCGCGCAATCAGCGGCACGCGGCAGGCACCTTCATAGACGAGATATTTCCAACCCCGGAGGCCACCCGCTGGCCGATGGTCCTTCACGTCTTCGCGAGCGCGGTCCTGGTACCCGTCGAACAACACCGGGCCGTTGTCGCTCGTGAAAATGACGAGCGTGTTTTGGTCGAGCTGGAGGCGATCCAACGTCTTCAGAATTTCACCCGCCGCCCAGTCCATCTGCTGGATGACATCACCCCGGACGCCGACTTCGCTGCTGCCGACGAACGGCGGCTCGGCCACGCGTGGCACATGCGGTTCAAAGAGCCCGACGTAGAGGAAGAAGGGCTCGCGTCGGTGCGCCTCGAGAAAGTCGACCGACTTCCGCACCACGGTGGAAGCCAGTTCCTCGTCCTTGAATCGCGCGGCGCGGCCACCCGTCATGAAGCCGATGCGGCTGATACCGTTGATGATCGTGCCGGAGTGCTGTTTGTCGGCAGGCTGGCGCAACAGATTGGGGTGATCGAGCCCCGTCGGCTCGACGCCGAGGTCGCGCACGTAACTCACGGAAATGGGATCGGCAGGATCGAGGCCCACCACGTTGTGGTTCTCGACCCAGACGGAAGGCACCCGATCGACGGTGGCGGGGATGATGTGGCTGTAGGAGAATCCGATTTCAACGGGACCGGGGTCGATGCGCACATTGAAGTCGACCGGCTTGCGTCCATCGCCCAGACCGAGATGCCACTTGCCAATGGCGCCGGTGAAATAGCCGGCATCCTTCAGTGATTGCGGGAGGGTGAGCCGCCCCGGCTCAATGCAAAGCGGCGCATCACCATCGAGGATGGAGGTGCGCCTGGCCGTCTGCCGCCACGCGTATTCGCCGGTGAAAAGCGAGTAGCGCGATGGGGTGCAGGTCGAAGACGGCGCGTAGCCGCGAGTGAATCGCACCCCGGCCGCCGCCAGTCGGTCGAGGTTCGGTGTTTTCAACCGCGTCGCGCCGTAACAACCCAGGTCACCATAGCCGAGGTCGTCGGCGACGATGAGCACAATGTTGGGTGGCGCGGCGGCAAACGCGCGCGCCGGGCCCGTGATGAAAAAGACGGGGACAAAAACCATCCACCGGGTCAATCG
>JBDSPT010000346.1:0-5743 GCA_039930205.1 Opitutus sp.
ACCGTCGAACAGCAGACGAAATCCCTGCTCGGCGCGGATCTCACGGTCACGTCGCGGCAGGAATTTTCTCCGGAAACCATGGCGTACTTCGATGCGCTCGGTGGCGAGCGCGCGAGTGAGGTCTCACTCCGGTCGATGGTCACTTTCCCGGGCCAAAACGATCAACGGCGGCTCGTGCAGGTTCGCGCCCTCGAAGGTAAGTTTCCGTTCTACGGTGAGTTGGTCACAACCCCGTCCGATGCGATGCAAAAGGTGCGTTCGGGCCGGTTCGCGTTGCTCGAGGAAACCATTCTCGTGCAGTTCGGCGTCAAACCGGGCGATGCAGTCAGAATCGGACAGGGCACGTTTACGGTCGCCGGTGCCCTGAACAAAATTCCCGGAGAGTCTGCCGCCGTCGCGATGTTCTCGCCGCGCGTTTATGTTTCCATGGAGGGACTCGCGGCCGCGGGACTCTTGAATCGCGATGCGTTCACCACGCATCGTCTGCATGTTAAGGTTCCGTCCGGTCGAAACGTGGAACTTCTGGTCAAAGACCTCCGCGAAAAGTTCAAAGGCCAGCGTCTCCAGTTCTCAACGGTTGAAGAACGGAAACGGGATCTGGGCGATAATTTGAAGGATGTGTACTCATTTTTGAGTTTGGTGGGCTTCGTCGCGCTGTTTCTTGGCGCGGTCGGCGTAGCCAGCGCGATGCACGTCTACATCCGGCAAAAGATCGCGACCGTCGCCGTGCTGCGATGCCTGGGCGCGAGCGCCCGCACGAGTTTCGCGATCTATTTGATCCAGGGTTTTTGTTTGGGCGTCATCGGTGCAATCGTGGGCGCAGCGGTCGGTATCGCCGTGCAGATGATGCTACCGGCGGTGCTCAAGGATTTCCTGCCGTTCGAGGTGGAGCTGTTTATCTCCTGGCCGGCCGTCATTCGCGGCACGCTCGCCGGATTGGTCATCTGCGTGCTCTTTGCCCTGCTGCCATTACTCACGGTGCGGAGAATCTCGCCGCTGCGGGCCATTCGCTCGGCTCAAGGTGAGAGCACCACCCCTGATCCGTGGCGGCGTTGGCTTTATGGGGGGATCGGAGTCGCCATTTTCGGCTTCGCGATCTTGCAGGCCGGAAACTGGAAAGTGGGCGGAGGATTCGCGATCATGCTGGGCGTCGCCTTCGGAATGCTCGCGGGTCTGGCGCGCTTAATCATCTGGGCGGCCAGGCGATTCAAGCCCCGCGCGTCGTTACCATACGTGTGGCGCCAGGGCTGGGCGAATCTTCACCGACCCAATAACCGTACGGTTCTGCTCCTGCTTTCGTTGGGGCTCGGTGCGTTTCTCATGATGACGTTGGTCCTCACGCGCGAAACGCTGCTGGCGAAAATCGCGGGCATCGGCGGAGGCTCTCGCCCGAATCTCCTGTTCTTCGACGTCCAGGAGGATCAGGTCGACCAGCTCGAGAAAATGGCTCTGGCCAACGGCACGCCCTTTCTCGCGAAGGCGCCGATGGTCACGATGCGACTGGCTTCGCTCAAGGGGAAGACCGTGGAAAGCCTGTTGAAGGAGGAAGCCACGAACCTGCCGGGATGGGCGTTGCGAAGGGAGTATCGCTCCACCTTTCGTGGTGCTGTGACTGATACGGAGAAAGTGACGTCCGGAAAGTTCGTCGGTCGGGTTACGCCGGGAGAGCCGCGGATTCCCGTGTCGATGGAAGAAGGCTTGGCGAAGGACCTGCAGCTCAAGCTCGGCGACGACCTGGAGTTCGACGTTCAAGGAGTTCCGGTCGTCGCCTACGTCGCGAGTGTGCGCCAGGTGGAGTGGCAGCGGATGCAGCCGAACTTCTTCGTGGTTTTCCCGGAAGGTGTTCTCGAACCGGCGCCCAAAACGTTCATCACTGCCGTGCGCGCGAATTCGCCGGATCTGTCGGCGAAATTGCAACAGCAGGTCGGCCGGGAAATGCCGAGTGTGTCCGCGATCGATTTAACGCTGATCCTGCAGACGTTCGACTCCATTTTCGCCAAAGCGACCTTCGTGATCACGTTCATGGCGGCGTTCACGGTATTGACCGGGATCATCGTGCTGGTGGGTGCGATTCTGACCGGTCGTTTCCAGCGAATCCGCGAGACCGTTTTATTGCGCACGCTCGGAGCGACGCGCCGGCAGTTGCGACAGATTCAGCTGGTCGAGTACACGGTCCTGGGCGTCCTCGCAGCGATCACAGGAAGCGGTCTGGCCGTGACGGCGAACGCCTTGCTGGCGAGGTTCGTGTTCAAGGCCCCGGTGCTGTTCTCCCCGGGGATGCTTCTGCTTTCCGTGGTCGGTGCGGTGACCATCACGTTAGTCACAGGCATGCTGACGAATCGTGGCATCACGACGCATCCTCCGTTGGAAGTGCTTCGACAGGAGACGTGACAGGGCTGTGGAGAGGGCGTTTCTCGACCTTCTTGGGCGCAAGTGAGACGCGATACCGCTGACGAAAATCCACTTGGACTTTCCGAGAGTCGTCCGGATTGTTCACGACTTTCCTCATGACTCCTTCGGCGCCTCGCGTTGTTTCCTTTCACTACACGCTCCGTGATCCGTCTGATCGGGTAATCGACACCTCGCGTGGCGGCGATCCGGTGACATATCTGGAGGGTGCAGGCCAAATCATCGACGGCCTCGACGAGCAGTTGCGTGAGGCTCAGGCCGGAGCCCAGGTCCGGGTTATCGTCTCCGCGGCGAAGGCCTACGGGGAGCGCGATGCCGGCCAAGTTCAGCGCGTCCATCGCGGGCTGTTACCGGTCGAGGGCGAGCTCAAGGTCGGAGATACCTTTCAGACTGGGGAAGATCGGCACGCGCCGGTGGTAACCGTGGCGGGATTCGCGGGTGAAGACGTGTTGCTCGATGCGAACCATCCGCTCGCCGGCGTCGATCTGACGTTCGACGTAGAGATCATGACCGTTCGTGCCGCCACGAAAGCGGAACTTGATCACGGTCACGCCCATGGTGGAGCCGGCGGGGACTGTCACTAGCATGTTGGATTCACCGATTGACGCACTGTTTGCTCGCGCCACTGCCCGGCGCCGCTTCTAACCCTCAACCTGATGAAAGTACTCGGTATCGATATCGGCGGATCTGGACTTAAAGGAGCACCCGTGGACGTTCGCACGGGCGCGCTCGTCGGAGAACGATTCAAGGTTGAAACTCCGACCGTCCTCACCCCCGCGAAAATGGGTGCAGCCGTGAAGGCGATCGTTGATCACTTCAAGTGGACGGGCCAGGTCGGCATCGGATTTCCGGGAGTGGTGCAGGGGCCTTTGACGCTGACGTCCGCCAATCTCCACAAGAAGTTCATCGGGTTGAACACGCAGAAAATTTTCGCGGACGCCTGTGGATGTCCCGTGGCTCTCGTCAACGACGCCGATGCTGCGGGCGTCGCGGAAATGACGTTCGGTGCGGGACGCGGATTTCAAGGTACCGTCCTGCTACTGACGTTGGGCACAGGTGTGGGTTCGGCGCTGTTTTATCGCGGCGCACTTTATCCCAACAGTGAACTCGGGCACCTGCCGATCCGCGGACGTTCGGCGGAACGATACATTTCCTCGGCCGCGCGCAAGCGACGCGGTCTGGATTGGAAGCAATGGGGCACCGAGCTCGGCGCCTACCTGCGGTCCCTCGAGATGCTGCTGTCACCTGAGCTGATCATCATCGGCGGTGGAGTGAGCGCGAAGAGCGACAAGTTTTTTCAGTACGCGAAATGCCGGGCTCCGAAGGTGACCGCCGCCGCCTACAATGCGGCGGGGATCGTCGGCGCAGCACTTTGGGCGATGGATCAAAAGAAATTTTCGGACACGCGTTCGGTGACGTGATGGCATCGGATATTCTCATCGTCGGGCAGGGTCTTGCCGGGACCATGCTGGCATGGGAACTCGAGCGGGCCGGGGCACGGTTTCAAATCGTCGATGCGGGCCATGCGCACTCGGCTTCGCGCGTGGCGGCAGGTATCATCAATCCGATTACAGGTCAGAGAATTGTGAAGAGCTGGCGCGTGGACACGATGCTGCCCACCGCGCGCGACAGCTACCAGGCGTTGGCCAGGCAGTTGGGAATCCCCCTGTGGCGGGAGATGCGGGTGAGGCGGCTTTACCTGAATGAGAAGGAACGACGCGTGTTGGCGGAAAAACAGGCGCGAGGAGAGCTCGCCGACTACGCGATGGCCAACGACGGAGACGGCTTCTGGATTGAGGGTGCGGCCCGGGTGGATGTTGCCCGGATGATTGCGGCGGCGCGCGCGTACTGGATTTCCGCCGGCCTCCTGGAGGAGCGGAAGGTGGATTGCGCATCGTTAAAGCACAGCCATGATCTCGTGATTGATTGCACGGGCGATGGCCACGGCCCCTTCGGTTTCGTGCCGTGGCAGTTCTCCAAAGGCGAGTGCCTCAATGTGCGCGTCGAAGGGCTGGATCCGGATGTGGTGATTAATCGCGGACAGTGGCTGATGCCGATGGAGGCGAATTTGGCCAAAGTGGGCGCAACCCATTCTCCGTCTCGTCGCGACGTCACGCTCACGGCGGAAGCTCGAGCGACGCTCGAATCCGGATTAGTTGGAATGACCAGTCAGCCCTACACCGTGGTTGAGCAACAAGCAGGGGTCCGCGTCTACGTCGCGGATAAAAGGCCAGTCGTCGGCCGCCATCCTCTCGAACCGCGGCTCGGGGTAATGAACGGGTTGGGTGGCAAAGGCACGCTGTTCGCTCCCGCCCTCGCCCGACAATGGGTCAACCATATCAGGGATGGGGTGCCGTTCGACGCAGAAGTGGATGTTGCGCGGCTCTGGCGTGCGCCGAGGGAAGTGGCAGTCCTGTCGCATTGAGTCGGCGTTCGTCGCAGAATGACGTAGGTTCATCGCTGGCGGATTTTATCCACTTGAGTCGGTGGGTGGATGGTTGAGAAACCTTTCTTCCGGATGAACAAACGCTGGGCCCAGTCTACCGTGCTCGTGGGGGGTGCGGTTTTCATGGGATCTGTCCTGACGCTCGAGTTGTACTTCAACGAGCGGGCGAAGATGTCGCAGGTGGATTTGTTCGACATTGCCATTCCTCAGTTTGGCCGGGCCGTTCTGTGGGCAACGTTGGTCCCGTTCATCCTCCGCATGCGCGAGAAGATGCCGCTGCAGCGCGGCCAGTGGTTTCTGGGGATGGGATTTCATCTCTTCGGCAGCTTTACCGTGATGGCGACTTACTACCTCGGACGAATGTGGGCCTACATGCTTTTATTTCCGGAGCAGACCGAGAGCAAAGATGGGTTCTGGCACATGGCACTCGTGAGTTTTTACGGGCGCAACATCATTGACATGGCGTACTACTGGGGCGTGGTCGCCTTCGGCTACAGCTTCGAGATTTACCAGAAGTACAAGACCGAGGAGTTGAAAGCGGCCCAGCTTGAAACGCGGCTCATCGAAACGGAGTTGAAAGCTCTGCGCCAGCAGATGCATCCGCATTTTCTGTTCAACACCATGAACACGATCTCCGTGCTCGTACGTGAGCGGCGGCACGACGATGCCGTCAGCCTGATCGCGCGGTTGAGTTCATTGCTGCGCATGTCGCTGGACAATACGGGAGTACCCGAAGTCACGCTGCAGCAGGAAATGGAGTTCTTGGGGCACTACATCGAAATCCAAAAAGCGCGTTTTTCGGATCGCTTGCACATCGCGATCGACATTGCGCCGGACGCATTGCGGGCGCGAATCCCCAACCTGTTGCTTCAGCCGATCGTCGAAAAC
>JBDSPT010000347.1:0-4187 GCA_039930205.1 Opitutus sp.
ACCGCGCGCGAGCGCGCTTCCTACGACGGCGGAGTCTCGCATTTCGACGACCCGTTGCGCGGCATTTTTGCCCTCGGCTGGCTTTTTTATCTCACAAAAAATCTCCCGTTTTTCATTCTGAGCGCCGCGAAGCCACCGAGCGGAACGAAAGCGTTCTGATCCGATGCGCGCGAAAACCTCGCGGGACGGCTCATCACTCACTGGATTCTTCGCGTTGCTCAGAATGACAGCATTTTGAGAGTTGATCGGCGTCTACCACCCTACGGCTCGCCGTAGGTTTGCGGTCTCAGAAAGACAACCCTGCAGCGCGACTCGAAACGCGTGTTGCCAGTCGACTCGTCTCCGTACGGTACTGGCGTGCCGTCACGTCCGATCCCTCGCACGACGTTCGCCCATGCTTCGCCCTGATCGTTTTCCCTTCGCCTGGCTCATTTCCTTGGTCGCCGCATCTGTCGCGGTCGCCGCAGACCCGACGCGCGTGGCGATCCTCTGGCAGCAACCCGGCGCAACTGGCTCCATCTCCGTCGCACGCGGTACACTTTCCGCACTGCAGCCTCCGAGCTCGGCAGCCGACCGCACGTCGTTCCGCACTGCGTCCGATCTGCCCTCGCGCATCGAACTCTCAGTTACAGCCGACAACAGCCCCGCGGCCCGACCGACACTCGTTACTGTTACGACGACATCCCGCCCGTTTACTTTCCGTCTTCAAGATGTGGATGCAGACTACCCGATCTACCTGCCGTCGGATCAGGTGGTGATCACACCCGTGTCCGATCACCGATCGTACGCCGAGATTGTTGCAGCCATCCGCCGGCGCGGGGGCCAAACGAAACTCCAGGAGATCGACGCCGCGCCAGAAGCGACGTTCGCTGCCGTGGCCGGGGTCAATCGCGAGATGAAAGTGGAGACGTGGCTTGGGCTCAGCCGCGACATTCGAATGTTTCGCATCAACGAGCATCTCGAATCGTTTCAACCCCGGTTCGCGGGTTACGACACTCCCCTGCCCGAAACGCCGAAGCAGCCGGCCACCTATGACTTTCATTTCGGCCGCGGCTGGGGACCTCGCGAACTCCTCCGTCGAACGCTGGACGATCACGTGTTGCCGATTCTCCACGGCGAGATCGACGACGACTCCGTCCATTACGAGGTCACGATGTTCGCATCACTTGAACGGTCACCGCTCACGAGTGAGTCGGTGAAGGGCACCGACTACCTCGTCGCAGATCGCTACGGGCACGGGCACATGTTCACCCCGACCCAGGCCGAGGAGGAACAACGGCGGCACGAAGCCGAAATGAACCCGGCAGAGGAAGTCGTGCTCTATGCCAGGGCCGTGGCGACGAATCGCGGGTCTGCACCGCAGTACGCCTTCATTCGCACGGCTGCTCCGGCGTTGGCCACGCCCACGTCGACCAAGTTGCCCGAGTGGTTCTTCGATTCCACAACGGGATTGAGCTCTTTCGAGTCAGGTCGAGTATTCGCGTTCACACGGCTCAATGGAGCTGCCGCACCGGCGGAGGAAATCTCGATCCTGTTGAAACCCGGAGCGAGCGCCGTGCTCGAATTTTCCGTTCCGCATCGTCCCATTTCCAAGGAACGTGCGCTCGCGCTCGCCCAACAGTCATTCGACACCCGTCTCAGCGAGGCACGATCCTTCTGGCAGTCCAGGCTCGCCAGCGCGGCGCAATGGCGGCTGCCCGAACCTCGGATCGAACAGATGACGCGCGCCGGACTGCTGCACCTCGATCTCGTGCTCTATGGCCGCGAGCCGAAAGAACCGCTGCTCCCCGCCATCGGCGTGTACACCGCCATCGGATCGGAGAGCGCGCCGATCATCCAATTTATGGATTCCATGGGCTGGCATGATCGAGCCGAACGCGCCCTGGATTTCTTCCTCGAGAAACAGCACGAGAACGGGTTCATGCAGAACTTCAACGGCTACATGCTCGAGACCGGCGCGGTGCTGTGGACGCTCGGGGAACATTTCCGGTACACGCGGGATGAGGACTGGCTGAAGCGTATTCATCCACATGTGACGCACGCGTGGCAGTACCTCCGTGACTGGCGGCGGCGCAATCTGCGACCGGAACTGAGAGGAAACGGCTACGGCATGCTTGATGGCAAAACCGCTGATCCCGAGGATCCGTACCGCTCCTTCATGCTCAACGGTTACGCGTACCTTGGACTCGCGCGTACCGCCGAGATGCTCCGGCGTTTTGCGCCCGCTGAAGCGGCGGAATGCCTCGCCGAAGCGTCGGCGCTGAAGACGGATATCCACAACGCGCTCGCAACGGTTCTAGCCCGCTCTCCGGTGATTCCGCTGGGCGACGGCACATGGATGCGGGCAGCGCCGCCTTGGACCAACTACCGTGGACCGGTGATGTTGCACGCCGACGGTGGCCGATGGTTCACCCACGGCACCGCGGCGGGCCGCGACGCGTTGCTCGGGCCACTGTACCTCGTGTTTCAAGAAGTGCTCGCGCCGACCGATCCGATCGCGACGGAACTGCTGCAGGTGCACAGCGAGCTCATGACGACCGACAACGTTGACTTCAGCCAACCCTACTACAGCCGGCATCCCTGGGTGCATCTTCAGCGCAGCGAAACGAAACCCTTTCTCCAGGCGTGGTACGGCGCCGTCTCGGCGTTAGCGGACCGGGAGACGTTCACCTTCAGCGAACACTTTTTCGCCGTCAGCTCGCACAAAACCCACGAAGAGGCGTGGTTTCTGATGGAGACGCGATGGATGCTGTACTTGGAAAGCGGCGACACCCTCCGTCTTTTGACCGGCGTGCCACGCAGCTACCTGGCGCCCAAGGCAAAAATCTCGGTCGAACGCGCCGGCAGCACCTTCGGCCCATTGTCCTTTGCGGTCACCGTTTCCGAAGACGGCAAAACCGTCACAGCGAACATCGATTGCGCGGGCGAGCGACGCCCGGGAAGGGTCGAACTGCGAGTGCCTCACCCATCAGCACACTCGGCCGTCTCTGTCGACGGCGGCAGTTACGTGAAGGAACGTGAGGTGGTGATCATCGAGAACTTCAACGGTCGTGCGACGGTGACGCTGCGGTACCCTTGACGAGGTGCAGCCGAACGCCCCGGAAGCGAAGCGTCTACCGCGCGTGTCATTGCAAGAAGCGCAGCGGCGAAGCCATCCAGCTGCAAGGACACGACGCGCAACTCCGAACCGCCGAGTGGTAAATGCAGATGAACTCTCAAAATACCTGTCATCCGGAGACCTGGACCAGCGTGACGTTGGGCGGGTGGACCATGAACTGATCGTGTGATGGCAAGGAGAGGAGCGAAGCGACGTGGCCATCCCGCTGAAATTTCAGCTGAAGGGCCACGCCGACAGGCCGGGCTCTCAATGACCAACAGCGGTTTCACCAGCAGCACAGCGACGAATCCAGAGAAGGCCGCCTTACCGCTCGTCGTCGAAAGACGTGAGGCTGATTACGTCGCACTGAATTCTTCGCTCCGCTCAGAATGACACTTGGTTTGACAGCTTTAACGTTTACTCCCGCCGATCACCTGCCCTCACCCAACTCCGACCCCACCACGTCCCATCCGCCTTGTCCGTACTGCAACGAACTTAATCGTCGATAGAGTCCGTCGGGTTGCGCAGAAAGTTCTTCGTGATTCCCAAGTTCCACGATGCGTCCCGCGTCCAGCACTGCGATTCGATCTGCCGTGCGGATGGTTGAGAGCCGATGCGCGACGATGAAGGTCGTGCGGCCCTGCATCAGGCGATCGAGGGCAACTTGCACCAGCCGCTCGCTTTCGCTGTCCAGGGAACTTGTGGCTTCGTCGAGGATGAGGATCGCAGGGTTTTTAAGGATCGCTCGAGCGATCGCCACCCGTTGACGCTGTCCGCCGGAAAGTTTGATTCCGCGGTCTCCGACCAGCGTGCCGTAGCCTTCGGGAAATCCTGAGATGAACTCATCGGCGTTCGCCAGCCGCGCAGCTTCGCGGATCGCGCTTTCATCGGCGTCGGGCCGACCGTACACGATATTTTCCGCAATCGTGCCGCCAAACAACACGACGTCCTGAGGTACGATCGCCATCTGGCCCCGCAGCCAGGTGAGCGGGTATTCCCGCGCGTCACGTCCGTCGATCAGGATCCGACCGGCGTCAGGATCATAGAAACGCAGGAGCAACGCGGTGATCGTCGACTTGCCCGCACCACT
>JBDSPT010000348.1:0-3655 GCA_039930205.1 Opitutus sp.
CATGTGCTCGAACATTTCGATCGAGACCACGCGGTCGAAGTGGCCGGGAGCGATGTCGAAGACGTTCATGTCGCAGGTGACAATCCGCAGGTTCTGCAGCCCGCGTTTGGTCGCCTCACCATCGATAAACTCCTTTTGCGTTCTGGAATTGGACACGCCCGTGATCCGCGCGTGAGGAAATCTCTTGGCCAGGTAAAGTGAGAACGAACCCCACCCGCAGCCCAATTCGAGAATATCCTGCCCATCCGCCAGCTGTGCACGTTCGACGTAAAGGTTCAGCATCGCCGCTTCGGCTTCGTCGAGCGTTTCCGTGCCTTTGGCGTAGAGGCAGCCGGAGTATTTGAGATTCTGTCCCAGGCAAAGCTGGTAAAACCGGGTCGGCACCTCGTAGTGCTGCTCGTTCGCCGCCTGCGTATCCTCGGCGAGAGGACGTCGCTTGAGATCCGCGACGTAGTCGGGAACTGAGTAGCGGGCGGACTCGTCGCGCAGGCGTTGAGCGAGGAGCTTGCGAATCCCGTGGCGCACGAGCCAGTCGGGCAGGAGGTTTTTCTCCAACAACGTGTCGATCATGGATGGAAAGGATGAAGAGTTCTCGATCACCACGCGCCGCGAAGGGCGTGGTCGCATTGACTCACGACGAAGACGATTTGCGCGGAAACCACGGGATGAAGGCGCTCGTGGTTTGTTGATAGCGGCGGTAGGCGTCCCCGCGGGACCGGATGCTCTGTTCTTCAGTCATGGGTATTCCTGTTACGCGCAACAGCAGCCAAAGGATGCTGGCAGGACCGATGAGCGACACCCACCCCCAGGGTGATCCAAAGGCGAATACGGCGAACGCGACCCAGATCATCCATTCGAAAAAATAATTGGGGTGCCGGCTGTAGTGCCAGAGCCCGACATCGCAGACCCGGCCGTGATTTTTGGGATCGCGCTTAAAGGCCGCGAGCTGGAGGTCCGCGACGGCCTCGCCCGTGACGGCCAGCAACCAGAGAGCGACGCCGACGATTTCGAATACGCTGAGGTGCGGCGCGGGATTGATCGCGGTCAGGAGGAAAGCGACGCCGAGCACGACCACGGAAAGCGCCTGCATCTGGAAGAAAGCGAACATCTTGAACGCCAGGTGATCGCGCCAGTCCTGCCGCAGCTGTTGGTACCGCCCGTCCTCGGTCGGATGGTGTCCGACCACCCGGATCGCCAGATGCGTTCCCAGTCGTACGCTCCAGACGACGGACATGGCGCCGATGAGTGCGCGGCGCATGGGCCAGCCGTCAGCTGCCAGCGCGTAGTACGCACCGGTCAACCCGAATGCGTAGGACCACGCGATGTCGACGATCCCAAAATTACGGATGCGCTGCGCGAGAAAAAACAACCCGGAGAACAGCACTGCAAGGGCGGCGATCGCCGTGAGCGCCAGCGTTGGCGCCGTCATGGCACGGGATGTTCCGGGGCTCGGGCGGCAGCGGTTTTGGCGGCAGCTTCGGCTTTCACGCGGGTGACGCCTCGCATGATGGGAAGAGAGATGTAGTAGATGGCGGTGATGTAGAAGGGAGCGATGATCGCCCATGCGACCACGGCGTGGAGCGCGGTGGCACCAAAGTCGTGGAAAAAACGCGCGGGTTCATTCCAGAACATATGACTCATCTGGCGGATGTTGAATCTCGCGCCGTGGACGCCAAAAATCTTTTCGCCGATTCGAACGCAAAAGTAGATGGCCGGAACGTGGATCGGAAAACAGGCCTGGTTGATCAGTTGCGTGATCGGCTGGTTGAGCTTCAGCGCCAGTGCGGCGAGGAAACACAGCAGGGTGGTCGTGCCCAAAATCGGAAACAAAGCGAAGGCGCTGCCCACCGCCAGGGTCAGCGCAATTTTCTGCGGAGTGATGCCCTGCGTGAGCTGAGCGACGATGGGATCGCGGACGCGACGCTGCCAAAATGTGCGGGTCAGGCCGGGTGAGGGAGGGGCAGAAACGGTAGACACAGGGACGGAGAAATAGAGACCGTCTGATGCGATGCAACGCGCGTGAGCGCAGTCAGCCCACATTCCTGCTCGCAGAACTGGACAGATCGCCCGTCGCGTGGAGTCGAGAGGCATGCGCCATTTCGGTGTCATGCAAGTATCCAACGCCCGTGCGGATGCGTTGGCCCGATCCATTTAATTGGACGTAACCACCATCGTGCGACGGTCGACGAAAGGTGGGTCACGCCGGTCATCCGTCTCACGGGGGATGCCACAGGTTTTCGGGAATCCGACGGCATCGTCACGATTTAGGAGAGTAGTGAAATTCCAATCACTCCGATTCCGATAACGGCGAGGGCGAGACCAAGGAAGCCCGGGGCCGAGTGGCGCGTCGTGAGAATCTCGCGCAACGGCCGATCCAACGACGCATGGAAGAGTTCGGAAAGACAGTAGATCGCCATGGCGATGTTTCCGAGCAGCAGGATGGCGACAAGCCAGGCGCAACGGGCGATCCACGAGGTCTCTTTGTACGCGACCCAAACGTAGAACGTGATGAAACCCCAGTACGCGTCGAAGAGGGTGGCGACGAACCACGGATGAGTTGCGACCTCGGGCGGCACGGCGAACAGCGGACACTGAAACGTAGCCCACGAGGTGACCGCGAGCATCGAGCCGAGGATAACAGCGAACAGCAGACGCAGGATGATCAGCATGGGACGGCGACGACTATCTCCGCGATTAGCCCGCATCCATCACACCCGCTTGAAGATTTTTTCACAGAGGAAACGGAGCCCGGACTCAGAGGCCTTGGCTTCAGTGGGAGGTGATTGATTCGGGTCAGAGTGCCAGGTTGTTGGCGCGCGTGTGAAGCGTTTGCACGACCGAGATGTTCCGCATCGCGAAAGCGGCCTCGCAGTATCCCAGGTAATAATTCCACTTCCGGATGAAACGGTCGTCGAATCCAAGTGCCCGAACCTCGTTAATGCGGGCGCGAAAGTTCTGGTGCCAGACGCGCAACGTCCGCGCATAGTCGGGCGCCATGTCGTCCACTTTGTTCAGCACGAAGCCGCCCGTGCGAGCCAGCTGGTCGTTGACTCGGTTGAGCGACAGCAGGAGCGAACCCGGGAAAATATGCTTCTGAATGAAGTCCACTCCGCCGCGGAATTCATCGTATCGCGAATCCGGGCACGTGATGAACTGCAGTGCAAGCAGGCCGTCGGGTTTGAGCACACGATCCAACGTTGCGCAGAACTCGGGCAGGTAGCGGTGGCCGATCGCCTCCATCATCTCGATCGAGACAATCTTGTCGAAGCGGCCCGTGAGGTCGCGATAGTCCAGCAGTTTCACTTCGATGCGACCGCTGAGGCCGGCAGCGGTGATGCGCGCGGTGGCGAGATCGTATTGTTGTTGGGAAATCGTCAACGACGTGACGCGGCAGCCGTAATTCTTCACGGCGTGGATTGCCCAACCACCCCAGCCCGTGCCTATTTCCAGCACGTGGTCAGAGGTCTTGAGTTTCAGCGAGCGACAGAGCGCATCGTTTTTCTCCCGTTGAGCGTCAGCCAGTGAACGGGTGGAGCTGCTCCATTTACCCGCCGAGTACATCATCGAGTCGTCCAGCCAGAGAGCGAAGAAGTCGTTGGAGAGATCGTAGTGTTCAGCGATGTTATGACGCGCGATGCGGCGGGAATTGGGACGC
>JBDSPT010000349.1:0-5191 GCA_039930205.1 Opitutus sp.
CGAGCTTAGTGTCACGAGCAGTGACTTCGAACTCCTGGATGTGGATCGAGGTGAAGATATCGTCCTTGAGCACCTTTTCGGAGATCAGGATCGCGTCTTCAAAGTTATACCCATTCCAAGGCATGAACGCGACCAGCACGTTCCGGCCAAGCGCCATTTCACCTTGTTCGGTCGAAGGACCGTCCGCGATGATCTGACCGGCTTTGATCTTCTGCCCCTGCTTCACGATGGGCTTCTGATTGAAGCACGTACCGGCGTTTGAACGCATGAACTTGCGCAGCTCATAGAGGTGCACCCCGCTCTTCGGATCGCTCTTCAGGTTGCGAGGCATCTCACCGTCCTTGGTGATGATAATGCGTTTGGCATCCACCGAGGCGACCACGCCCGCTTCCTCGGCGACAGCCACGATCTTTGAGTCGCGGGCCACACGTTCTTCAATACCGGTGCCCACAAACGGGGACTCGGCCTGAAGAAGCGGCACGCCTTGACGTTGCATGTTCGCACCCATCAGCGCGCGATTCGCATCGTCGTGCTCGAGGAATGGAATCATTCCCGCGGCGATCGAAATCACCTGCTTCGGGGAAACGTCCATCAAGTTAACTTCGTCCGCCGGGACTTCGAGGAACTCGCCGTCTT
The DNA here is from genome assembly GCA_039930205.1 of Opitutus sp. Taxonomy (GTDB): domain Bacteria; phylum Verrucomicrobiota; class Verrucomicrobiia; order Opitutales; family Opitutaceae; genus Opitutus. The sequence continues at coordinate 637 of JBDSPT010000349.1, forward strand.
TCCGGACGGTGACCTTGCCCACAAAATGGCTCTTATCGTCCAACTCGGAGTTGGCTTGGGCGATGACTTTGCCCTCTTCTTGATCGGCGGTGAGGTACTCGATCTTGTCGCTGACCCGTCCGTCCTTGGCCAATCGATACGGCGTTTCGATGAAGCCGAATTCATTTACTCGGGCATAGGTCGAGAGAGAATTGATCAGACCGATGTTTGGACCTTCAGGCGTCTCAATCGGGCAAATACGTCCGTAGTGCGACGGATGAACGTCTCGAACTTCGAAGCCAGCGCGTTCGCGGTTGAGACCGCCTGGCCCGAGCGCGGATAGCCGACGCTTGTGCGTCACCTCGGCAAGCGGGTTGATCTGGTCCATGAACTGCGACAGCTGTGATCGTGCGAAGAAATCGCGGATCACGGTCGTGAGAGCCTTCGGGTTGATCAGCTTTTGTGGCGTGATCGAATCGACACTCTGGTCGTACATGGTCATGCGCTCGCGGACGAGACGTTCGGTACGGCTCAGACCGACGCGGCACTGGTTGGCGAGCAGCTCGCCGACCGTACGAACACGGCGGGAACCCAAGTGATCAATGTCGTCGACAACGCCTTCGCCCTTCTTGAGGCGAACGAGGTACTTCGTCGCGGCGACGACGTCGCCGGACTCCAATATGCGCTGCTCAAGGTCAACCTTGAGACCCAGCTTCTGGTTGACCTTGTAGCGACCGACGCGGCCGAGGTCGTAGCGCTTCGGATCGAAAAACAAACGCTTGAGGAGGGCCTTGGCGTTTGCGGTCGTTGGCGGCTCACCTGGACGCAGACGCTTGTAGATTTCCTTAAGCGCTTCCTCTTCGTTGCGAGTCGGATCTTTTTTCAGTGCGCGGATGATCGCACCTTCATCTGCGGCGGTGTCGATGACACGGAGAGCCGTGATGTCGTGCTTCTCAAAGGTACGAACGATCGCCTTCGTCAATGGCTCGAATGCGCGAGCGAGAACGACACCCTTCTGGGCATCGATGGCGTCTTCCACGAGCACCAACGTGGAGACGTTCTCCATGTCGAGCGCCTTGGAGACCTTAAGGTCCTTGATCTCGTAGAAGAGATTCAAGAGATCGATATCCGAGCTGTAGCCCACTGCGCGTAGCAAGGTCGTGATAAGGAACTTGCGGCGACGACGGCGGCGATCGAGGTAAACGTAGAGCAGGTCGTTATTGTCGAATTGCACCTCGAGCCACGTGCCACGATCAGGGATGATACGGAATGAGTGGAGCGGCTTGCCGTTTGGATGAGGCGTAACCTCAAACGCGATGCCGGGAGAACGGTGGAGCTGCGAAACCACAACACGTTCGGCGCCGTTAATAATGAACGAGCCGCGCTCAGTCACCATCGGGATCTCGCCCATGTAAATTTCTTCGTCCTTGATGAAGTCTTCTTCGCGGAGGCGGAGCTTGACGTAGAGCGGTACGGAATAAGTGATGCCTTCACGGAGACACTCGATCTCGGTGTTCTTGGCCTCACCCAGGGTGTAGGAAACGTATTCCAACGTGAGACGCTCGTCGTACGACAGGATGGGAAACACCTCGCGAAACACGGCCTCGAGGCCTTGCGGCTTGCGCTGCTTCTCCGGCGTCCCCTTTTGCAGGAAGTCCAGGTAGGAGGTGATTTGAATCTCAATGAGATTCGGCGGCTGGAGCACTTCGCGGAGCTTGCCGAAGTTGATGCGTTCAGAATGGGTACGGTCGGCCATGAAAAATCCCGGTTAGTAAAAAATCAAACGGCGCGCGCGCTAACTGCGGACGGAAAGCGGCACGAAAAACAGACGAAAGAACGATTGTAAGAAAAGGCAAAGGACAGGCCGTGCGGGTGCGCGGCCTGTCCCGATGAATTCGGCAGTTGTGCGAGTGAAATCGCCAAAAGCAGATTTACTTCAGCTCAACCTTGGCGCCAGCGGCCTCGAGCTTCTTCTTGATCTCTTCAGAGTCAGCCTTGGAGACATTCTCCTTAACGGGCTTTGGTGCACCTTCGACGAGATCCTTGGCTTCTTTGAGGCCCAAGCCAGTGATGGCGCGGACTTCTTTGATGACGCCGATCTTGTTCGCGCCGGCTTCCTTCAGGACGACGGTGAACTCCGTCTGCTCAATCGCGGCGGCAGCTGGAGCGGCTGCGCCAGCAGCAGCGGGAGCAGCGGCAGCGGCGGCGGAAACGCCCCACTTGCCTTCAAGGTCTTTAACGAGGGCCGCGAGGTCGAGAATCGACTGGCCGGAGAGCCACTCGATGACTTGGTCTTTGGTAATATTGCTCATGGTACTGATGATCTATTTGAGAAGGATAGCGGCTGCGAAGAGTGCTGCGCGTTTAAGAGACGTATCCCCTAGCCTTGCTCGTTCGATTTTTTCTTCGGAGGCACGTCGGAACCCGATGCACATCCAAAAAGTGGATATAAGTGAGGGGTTGATTAGGCGGCGGGAGCGGGCTGCTCGGCCGGTTGTTCCTTTTTGACTCTGGCGTCGAGCACGCGAACGAATGCCGCCGCGTTTTGCGTGAACATTCCCAGCAACTGGGAACGCAGCGCTTCGAACGACGGGAGAGCTGCGATCTTTGCGAGGTCCGAAGCACTCACGAGCTTCTTCTCCATCACGCCGATCTTGATCTCGAGCTTCTGTTTTTCGTCGAAGAACTTCTTCAGAATTTTCGCCACGCCAGCGGAGTTTTTCCCTCCGACAACCACTGCGGTTGGCCCAGCCAAAGCATCCTCGAACTCAGGGAGTCCAAGCGCCTTGCCCGCAACGCGCAGCGAGCTGTTCTTCACGACGTGAAACTCAGCGTTCTCGACGGCGAGTCTGCTGCGAAGTTCAGCCACGTCCGCGACGGTCACCTTCGTAAAATTCGCGAGGATGACGTAGTCGGACTTTTTGAGGTGTGTCTCGACCTCAGCGATCAGATAATTTTTTTCGGCTCTCATGGTCGTGACTCCTTAATATTTGCTGAACTCAGTCGACGCGATGTGCACGCCTGGGCTCATGCTGGACGAAATTGCGATGGTCTTGATGTAATTGCTGCCCTTGAAGGATGCCGGTTTCGCTTTACCGATGGCGTCGATCACGGCGTTGGCATTCTCCAGAATCTGCGCGCTCGTGAAGGATCGTTTGCCGACTCCGACTCCGATGTTAGCAGACTTGTCCATCTTGAACTCCACGCGACCGGCCTTGACTGCCTTGATACCAGCAGCGATGTCGTCCGTAACGGTGCCGGACTTGGGGTTCGGCATCAAACCTTTCGGGCCAAGAACGCGCGCCAAGGTACGAACTTGCTTCATGGCTTCCGTGGTCGCGATCGCGACGTCGAAATCCAGCCAGCCTTCGTTGACCTTCAGCATCATGTCTTGGAGCCCAGCGTGATCAGCCCCAGCGGCGATCGCGGCAGCGGCGTTGTCAGTGAAAACGAGGACGCGAACCTTCTTGCCCGAACCATTCGGCAGAGGTGTAGTGCCACGCACATTCTGGTCACCAGAAGTTGCGTCCACCGACAGGCGGAAAGAAAGCTCGATGGTCTCGTCGAACTTTGCCTTGGGGAATTTCGAAAGAACCTCCACGGCTTCTGCCAATGGATACTCCTTGGATAGATCAGCGACCTTAACGGCGCTGTTGTAACGTTTGCTGTGCTTTTGTGGCATTGATGACTCCTTGCGGTGCGAACGTTCCGGTGGGAACTCCCGCGGTGAGTGTGGTTTCTGGGCGGACGCTGAAGCGCTTTCTCAAAACTCGAACCGCTCGCGCGATAAAATTTAGAGAATTCGTTTCTGCGAAAAGGATTAGTCGACGACCTCGATGCCCATGTTACGGGCGGTGCCGGAAATGATCTTGATTCCGGCTTCTTCGTCTTTGGCGTTCATGTCGGCCTTCTTGATCTTCCAGATCTCCGCGCACTGTTTGCGCGTGACCTTGCCGACCTTGTCCTGATTTGGCTTGGCCGAACCGCTGGCGATGTTCGCCGCCTTCTTGAGGAGGACGGACGCCGGCGGAGACTTGAGGATGAACGTGAAGCTTTTGTCGGTGTAAACCGTGATCACGACCGGCAGGATCATGCCGTTCTGATCCTTCGTACGGGCGTTGAAGTCTTTGCAGAACGCCATGATGTTGACGCCCTGTGCACCGAGCGCAGGACCGACGGGAGGCGCTGGATTCGCGGCGCCGGCGGGAAGTTGGAGGCGGATGTAGCCTTGGATTTTCTTGGCCATGGAACTGGGTTTGGCGGGTGTTGGTTGTCGTTAGCGAACGTCAGGCGGTGACAAAGAGGCGTCGCATCATTCGGTGTTGCGTTGCACCTGCCAGTATTCGAGCTCGACCGGTGTGAACCGACCGAAAATAGAAACAGAGACCTTAAGCTTACCGCGCTCGGGGTCGATTTCGTCGATACGACCTGTGAGGCTGGCGAAAGCGCCGTCCGTAATTTTGACTTCTTCGCCGACGGTGTATTGGACTTTCGGAACTTCTTTGCCGTTGGCCGCCTCAATGCGGGAACGAATTTCAACGATCTCGGAAGGCTGCAGTGCCGCAGGACGCTCGCC
>JBDSPT010000350.1:0-3393 GCA_039930205.1 Opitutus sp.
TCGCCGCGCGAAAGGCGAGCTGATTGGCTGCCCAATTCTCCGCGAACGATGTGATCGGCTCATCCAGCGCATCGCGTTTCGCCGGCCAGGGGTAGGCGGAGCTTGTGGTGACCCAGAGTTGACCGGCGGCATCGAAGTTGAGGTTGAGCGGTTTGCCGATATCCGGTTCCGAGGCCACCAGCTGAATTTCGAAACCGGGGGGCAGGTGGAATCCCGCGCGTTGCGCCGTGGCCGGCTGAGGCTTTGCGTCCGGCGCATCGCCGCTCTGGCCGTTGATCGTCGATTGGAAAAGGAACGAGCCGCGCTTGTTCGAAATCACGAAATCCGGATAGCCATCCGCATTGACGTCAGCCGTGTCGAACTGCGTGCCGACGCCCGAGGCGTTGTCGATCTGGATGGGATCGAATCGCACCTTTCCTTCCGCGCCCCGACGAAGCAGAAACGCATACACGAAGGGCGTACCGTTGGCATCGACGTCGCCTTCCGGACCATGTGCCCACCAGCGTTTGCCGGTGACCAGGTCCGGCAAACCATCGCGATCGACGTCCGTTACGATGAGCGCGTGCGGTTGGGAAAACTGCACGTCGGCGATCGACTCGTCCGGCTTGGTGGAAGTGATGGGGTGTTCGCGGAAGCTGATCGTGCCGTCAACCGCTTTGATCTGCTCGTACCAGGAAAGCCCATACCCGTGTGCGTTGTGGGCGGTCACGACGTCGCTGAGGCCGTCGCCGTTGATGTCGAAAGCGTACATCTGCGCGCCGCCGCGCTCGGGTGCGAAGGGGAACGCGTGGAGTTTCCACTCGGGATCGCCTTGCAACGACGCGGGCTGCTCCCACCACCCGCCGGCTTCCAGGAGGTCGTTACGACCGTCGCCGTTCACGTCGCCAAAGCCGAGTCCGTGAGTGAAGCGCTGCCACTTACCCGCCGGCGTGATCGCATGAAACGTCCACGTGCGCTCTGGATGCGCGGCATCGAACTGGGCGTAACCAAACCGACTGCCGCTGTTGCACAGCAAGACGGGAGGTTGGTCGTTGAAGACCCGCGCGAAGACCGGTGATTCATTGTCGACCGGCGAAAACACCACGTGCCGCGTCCAAGGCGTGGCGTTCGACTTGGGGTTCTCGAACCACGCAGCGTCGGTGCCGGGAAACCCGATCACGAGAACATCGGTCCAGCCGTCGCTGTTGAAGTCGTAGGTGAACGTGAAGAAATTGTCCGAGTACTTCAGTGCATCGAATGGGGCAGGGGCGTAGATCTCATGTCGCTCTTTGAATTCGGGTCCCTCGTACCAGTACGGCCCCGCAATCGCGTCGAGCTGACCGTCGTGATTCAGGTCACCGAACGCCGCGCCCTCGGCGAGGAAACGTTCGTCAAGCGTCGTTTTGCGGAAGGTGGGGACAACGGCGTTGACCGTGACGGTCGCGACCGCGCAGGTGATGAGAAAGCCAATACGCAGCGCAGCCGAGCATGTAGTCATGGTGATCAGAAAGGTATGAAAGCGGGTTGAACGGACTAATTAGAACCACAAAGGCACAGAGATCACGGAGGGACTGATCATCCTCACCGCGTCCTCCGTGCCTCTGTGGTTCAATTGGTTCGGGCAATTCAAGGCAGGGTTGCGGCAACTGATGAGATGGATGGACGATCATCGTGTCGTCCGTTGCCGATCGAACCTGGACGACACAGAGGTGGTCCGTCCGCTTCCGAAACGGCCACAGATCTTACATCGCATCCCGTCCCTCTTGAGAACAATCATAGCAACGCGTCGTGGAGAATTTCGACCGGATGGAGGGCGATGCGGCCGGTGCCGTCTTTGATTTGATGCCGGCAGCTTGTGCCGGGCGCAGCGATCAGGGTTTCGGCTGATGCTTTTCGTACGGCCGGGAAAAGCACGAGTTCGCCGATCTGTTGGGAAACGGAGAAGTGCTCGGCTTCGTAGCCGAACGAGCCGGCCATGCCGCAACAGCCACTCGGGATGATTTCCACTTTGTGCCCCGCTGGCAGCTCCAGCAGTTTGACCGTGGGTGTCAGTGAAGAGAGCGACTTTTGATGGCAGTGGCCGTGGAGTTTGATCGTGCGCGGCTGCGCCCGGAACGCGGCGCTGCGAATCCGACCCGCATCGATCTCTTTTCCGAGAAACTCGTCGATGAGCAGGGCGTTCTTTGCCAGGGTTCGACTGGCTTCCAGCAGCTCGTCGGGCATGAGATCGGGATACTCATCGCGGAAACCCAGGATTGCGGACGGCTCGATGCCAATCAACGGCGCGGTCGGGTTGATGATGTCTTTGAGCAGCTCGACATTTCGGATGGCGAATTTCTGAGCGTCACGGACCAGACCCTTGGAAAAATGCGCGCGTCCACTTTCCACGTGCGCGGGGATGATGACCTCGTAGCCAAGGCGATTGAGCAACTGGACCGCTTTGATGCCGATGGCCGTATCGTTGTAGTTGGTGAACTCGTCGCAGAACAGGTACACGCGGCCGTTTGCGTAATCCAGGGTGGCCGGATTGGCGTGCTCAGCGTGCCACGCGCTCAGGGTCATGGCATGCAGATGGGGCAGGCTGCGACAAACCGCGAAACCCGAGAAGTTTTTGATCCACCGTGATATCGTCGGATTGCTGACACTCCAGTTATACACGCTCGGAGCGAGCGACGCGAAGCGCATGGAGCGCGTAAAGTTTGCAATCAACCGGGACCGCAGCGGGACGCCATGCGCATCGTAGTAGTGCTGCTGCCACTCCGCTTTCAAGCGCGCCACGTCGACGTTGGAGGGACATTCCGATTTGCAGCCTTTGCACGAGAGACACAGGTCCATCACGCTCGCGACTTTCTCGCTGTCCCACGCATTCAGGCCGTCGCGAGGATTGGTCAGCACGTCACGCAGCATGTTCGCCCGGGCACGAGTCGTGTCGTGTTCGCTGCGCGTCGCCATGTAGCTCGGACACATCGTTCCGCCCATGAGGTGAGTCTTGCGACATTCGCCAACGCCGGTGCATTTCTCGGTGGCGCGCAGCACGCCTTGGGTCGCAGTGAAATTGAACACCGTCTTGTACTCCGGCGCGCGATGGTTCGCCTTGTGACGGAGCGAGGTGTCCATCGGCGGTGTGTCGATGATCTTGCCGGGGTTGAACACCCCGTTCGGGTCGAACGTCTGCTTCACCTGGCGCATCATCGCGTAGCACGCGTCGCCGACCATGAAGCGAATGAACTCACCGCGCAGGCGGCCGTCGCCATGTTCACCGCTCAACGAGCCCCGGTATTTCTTCACGAGCGTGGCGACGTCGGTGGCGATGGCGCGGAACATCGTGAGCCCCTCCGTCGTTTTGAGGTTGAAGAGCGGCCGGGTGTGCAGCTCGCCGGCGCCGGCGTGGGCGTAGTACACGCAGCTGATGCC
>JBDSPT010000351.1:0-10817 GCA_039930205.1 Opitutus sp.
CCTACCTCGAGTCATTGCGTAAGCACTACGATGAGGTCATGGCGTCGCAACGCGCCGGCGAAACGCAACATCTCGACAACGTGCTGGAGTTCGCGAGTCGCGCGTGGCGTCGGCCTCTGACGAATGATGAGGCCGCCCGGCTGAAATCGTTTTACCAGCGTTCCCGGACGGCCAACGCGCTGGATCACGATGATGCGATCAAGGCACTGCTGGCGCGGGTGTTGGTTTCGCCCGCGTTTCTCTACCGGGTGGAGGCGGTGGCGGGCCCAACGGAGCGAGCGCTGAATGATTGGGAGATTGCGAGCCGGCTGAGCTTCTTCCTCTGGGCCTCAATTCCCGACCACGAACTTCGTCGCGCGGCCGCAGCCGGCGAACTACGCGACTCGACCAATCTCGCATCCCAGGTCCGGCGGATGACGGCCGATCCGAAAGCGCGGCGCGTCGCCACGGAGTTTTTTGGGCAATGGCTCGGGTTTTATCGCTTTGATCAATTCCGCGGCGTCGACACGGGGCGCTTTCCAGAGTTCACGGAAGAGGTGAAGGCGTCGATGTACGACGAGGCGGTCTCGACGTTCGAGTATCTTGTGCGGCAGGACCGGCCGGTGAAGGAGATGTATTTCGCCGACTATACCTTCCTCAATCAGCCGCTCGCGAAATTCTATGGAATCGAGACCGCAACCACGCTCAAGGACGAGATGGTGAAGGTGGATGGCGCCCATGCGTTCAATCGCGGCGGCGTGCTGCGACTGGGCTCCGTGCTCACCACGACGTCAGCGCCCCTGAGAACGAGCCCGGTCAAGCGCGGCGACTGGGTGCTGCGGCGTATCCTCGGCACCCCGACACCACCGCCACCGGCGGACGCCGGGACTTTGCCGTCCGATCCCAAGGCGTTTGGCGGCCTCACGCTTCGTGAAAAGCTGGAGGTTCACAAACGCAACGCGACTTGTGCAAACTGCCACCTGCGGATCGATCCCCTCGGGTTTCCGTTGGAAAGCTTCGATGCAATCGGCCGCACGCGCACGGCGTACCAGGACGGAACCGCCGTGGACGCGACGGGCCAGTTTGCCGACAAGTCCACGATTTCTGGCGTCGACGGACTGCTGGTCTATCTGAAAACAAAGGACACCCAGATCACGAAAACGCTCGCCAAGAAGATGCTGGGTTATGCCTTGGGCCGAACCGTCCTCGGATCAGATCGAGCGCTCGTCGAGGAACTCACCGCGGCGGGCGGCAATGCGACGTTCTCCGACCTGGCGGTGAAAATCGTCAGCAGTCGCCAGTTTCTTCACCGACAAGCTGACCCGAATGTGCAGGTTGGAGCGATCCCCGAAACGGGCCACGTGGTCGCTCAGATTCAACGTTCGCCGTCCGAAAATTCAGGAACTCCATGAGTACTCAACCCAGTTCATTTCAGTTCTCACGGCGGCGCTTCGTTCGTGGCGTCGGCATCGCATTGGCCCTGCCGTGGCTGGAATCGCTGCCGGTGTTTGGGCAGGTCGCGGCCGGCGTGAAGCCGAACACACCGCCGCTGCGGATGGGCATTGTCTATTTCTCGAACGGAGTGGAACCGATTCACTGGTGGGCTCGGGGCAGTGGAGCGGCGATGGAGTTGGGGCCCGGCCTGGAGACCATGACGGCCCATCGGGAGGACCTCGTGGTCGTCAACGGGCTCTTCAACCAAACGGCGGCAGCATCAACGAGCCCTCATCTCGGGCGCATGAATCTGTTATCCGGTGCGTCGGTCAGTCTGGATCCGTCAGATATCCGTGTTGGCACTACGATGGACCAGGTGCTCGCCGCGCGAATTGGTCATCAGACGGCCGTGCCGAGTCTCGTGCTCGGGATTGAACCGAACGAGCTGAGGCTGGAAGACGGGTTGTCGATGATTTACGGTTCCAGCCTGTCGTGGATGTCGCCGACCAAGCCGGCGACGAAGGAAATTTATCCGAGTCGTGCCTTTGATCGACTGGTGGGCGACGGCAGCGGGCGTAAGCTGGATCGCAGCATCCTCGATGAGGTAAGCGACGATGCGCAGGGGTTGAAGCGCCAGGTCAGTCGGGATGATCACGCGAAGCTGGAGGAGTACTTCGAGTCGATTCGCGATATCGAGAAGCGGATTGAGCATGCCTCGAAAGAGGAGCGACTCGAAGGTTGGAGGCCCACGTTGACGCAGCCGAACATGCCGCGACCAGCGAACGAGCTCCCGCAGAATGTACCGGATCACATGAAGCTCATGCTGGATCTCACGGTGCTCGCGTTCCAAATGGACAAGAGCCGGATCGCGACGCTCATGCTGAACAACGATCTCTCACAGATGAACTTCAAGTTCCTGCAAGGCGTGCAGGGCGCGTTGCACCTCGACCTGACGCACAACGGCCATGCGGTGGACAAGGAGGCGATGTACCTGAAGACGAATCAATTTCACATCGCGCAGTTCGCGTACCTCATGCAACGGATGAAGGAGATCAAAGAAGGTGAGGGGACCCTCCTGGACAATTCCATCTTGATGATGGCTTCGAGCTTGTTCGACGGCGACGCGCACTCGGCGAACCAGTTGCCCATCCTGCTCGCCGGCAAAGGCGGCGGAACGCTCAAGACGGGACGGGTATTGGACTACCTTGACCGCGGAGATGACAAGCGGAAGGTCTGCAGCCTGCACCTGTCCCTGATGGACCGCATGGGAGTGAAACTGGATCGTTTTGGCGACGCGACCACCCGGTTGGAAAACCTCTGATTGTTCCTCGAGAAACCATGCGCGGCGGTGGTTCCGGCGGCGTGGCGCGGTAGTCGGTCGGCGTCAGCTTTTCGCGTCGTGATTTTCCGGTGACGCAGACCTGAAAGATTTTTCCATGCTCCAACCTGACATCACTTCCGGCCGGTCCTTCCTGACGCGATACCGCTGGGTCATTTGTGCGCTGATCTTCGCGGAGATCACGATCAACTATCTGGATCGAATGGTTTTCGGACTGCTCGCGCCGGAGCTGCAGAAAGTGTTTTCCTGGAGCAACGCCGATTACACCAACATCGCGTTCTGGTTCGAGGTTGGCTACGCGATCGGCCTGGCGTTCGTCGGGCGCTTCCTTGATCGCGTCGGCACGCGCTGGGGCCTCGCGATTTCACTGATGGCATGGTGCCTCGCTTCGATGTTTCACGCCGGGATGAGTACGATCGCCGGCTTCTGCCTCGCGCGTTTTCTCCTCGGCGTGAGTGAGTCGGGTGCTTATCCCGGCGCGACGAAGGCAACGGCGGAATGGTTTCCGCGCCGTGAACGCGCGCTGGTCGCGGGAATCTTCAATTCCGGGAGCAATGTCGGTGCGATCATCGCGCCGCTCGCCGTGCCGTGGTTGTTTATCAATTACGGCTGGCAGTGGGCTTTCATTGCCACCGGAGCGGTGGGTCTGACCTGGGTCGCGTTTTGGCTCGTGCTTTACCGCGAGCCCGCGAAGCACCCGCGGGTGTCACGGGCGGAACTGGCGCATATTCAGAGTGATCCCGCTGATACGATCCTGACCCTGATCCCGTGGCGCCGGATCCTGGCGACGCGCCAGGCGTGGGCTTTCATCATGGGGAAGTTTTTCACCGATGCGATCTGGCGATGGAATCTCTACCTGTTGCCGCTCTTCTTCAGTCAGCACTTCAAGTTGGACATCAAACAATTTGGGCCGCCGTTTATCGTGATCTACTTGATGGCCGACGTCGGCAGCGTCGGTGGGGGGTGGTTGTCGTCGCATCTGTTGAAGCGTGGCTGGTCGGTGAACGCGGCGCGGAAAACGGCGATGTTGATCTGCGTGCTCGGGGTGTTGCCGGTGATGCTGACGACGCAGGTCTCGAGCATGTGGGTCGCGATCTTTTTGGTGGGATTGGCAACGGCGTCTCACCAGGGCTGGTCTTCGAATCTCTACACCAGCGTTTCCGACATGTTTCCGAAGCACGCCGTCGCGACGGTGGCAGGGATCGGCGGGACCGCCGGAGCGCTCGGTGCGATTTTGCTCCTGAAGCTCACGAGCATGCTCTTCGACTCCAGCGCGAGCAGCGGTGATACTTATACCGTGCTATTCCTCATCGCAGGCGGAGCGTATCTCGCGGCGCTCGGCTGCTTCCATTTCCTGGTGCCCAAGATGGAGCCGGTGCAGGCGGTGTGACGCTGGCATTCCTGCCGGTGGTCTCATCATGCCACGCCGCGACTCACCTGGATGGTGCGCCCGTGCCGACCGAATCGTACGTGGTTCAATCGATTCCGAATTCATCTCCATCAACACACTTCCGCGTTCTCCGTGTGTTCCGTGAGCCAGGCCTCCGATCCGCGCGCGCGAGCGCTGCCTGCGATTCGATCCTTGAGTCCTTCGCGCCCTTCGTACCTTCGCGAGACACACTCTGCTTGAGAATCGTTGCGCCCGATGCGTGAGCCGAGGCTGTATTTGCATTCCACTCTTCGGAAGCAATAGCCTCGCCGCGACAGGCACGTCATTCGGACGTTTCAGCTTAACATCTACCAAGGCAGAAGTTGCGTATAAGTTCCTCATTCGTCGCTATGCAATCATGTCTCCTGTCGCTGGTCCTCGGAGTTTTTATGCTTGGTTCAACTGCGATGGCCGCGTCGCGTGACGCCGAGTGGAAGCTCGTCGGCGAAGCCGAGCGGCAGGGGCTGCCGCGATCGGCGATCGAGCGTCTGCAACCGATCATCGACGGCGCGTTGAAGGAGCGCGCTTATCCTGAGGCAATCCGGGCCATTGCGCGGCGCATCGCGCTTGAGGGCGGTTTGGAGGGCGGAAAGGCAGAGGAGAAGGTCGTCCGATTGCAGGCCGAGTTGGAGAAGTCGCCAGCCGGGATGAAGCCTGCGATGGAGGCGATTCTGGCGCATTGGTACTGGCAATACTTCCAACAGAATCGTTGGAAGTTCATGCAGCGCACGTCCAGCGGAGCGGCATCAGGTCCTGATTTGCTGACGTGGGATCTCTCGCGCATTCTCGCGGAGATTGATCGCCACTTTACCGCCGCGCTCGCGAACGAGGCCGAGCTCAAAGCCACCCCGGTCAGCGATTATCAACAACTGCTTCAACCGGGAACGGTACCTGATTTGTACCGGCCGACGCTGTACGATTTTCTCACCCACGAGGCGCTCGGTTTCTTCCAGGCCGGTGAACACGCAGCATCGATCGCGGAAGATGAATTTCAGATTGAGGCGACCGATCCCATCTTCGGCGAAGTGCAGGAGTTTCTTGCGTGGCAGCCGGTCACGGCCGATTCGGAATCGCCGAAACTGAAAGCGGTTCAGCTCTATCAATCGCTTCTTCGATTTCACCAGGCCGATCGCGATCGCTCCGCGTTTCTCGACGCTGATCTGGCACGACTGATCTACGCCAACAATGTCGCGCTGGCGGAGGGAAGGAACGAGCACTACCAGGCTGCGCTCGATCGCTTCATCGCGACCAATGCGAAACACGAGATTTCCGCGCGTGCGTTGTTTCTGCGAGCGACCCAGCTCAACTCCGAAGAAGAGCCGGCCAAAGCGCTTGCGCTGGCGCAGCGCGGAGTGAAGGCGTTTCCCGGCAGCGCGGGCGCCGTGTCGTGCTCAAACCTGATCAAAGAGATCGAAGCGCGGTCCGCGTCACTCGTGACCGAGCATGTCTGGAATGCGCCGTGGCCCACGCTCGATGTCACCTATCGAAACATCACGCGCGTGTACTTTCGCGCGGTGCCGGTGGAGTTTGCGGACTATGTGGAGAAAAGCCGTTGGGGCTTCGGGCAGGTCAACCTGGAGCGCGAGGTGCTCCTCGCAAAAGTTCCAGCGTTGTCATGGTCGGCGGAGCTCCCGCCAACCTCGGATTACAAGCAACGTACTGAAAACGTACCCGCGCCGACCACGCTCAAACCGGGATTCTATTTCATTATCGCCAGCCACGATAAAGGGTTCGTCGTGAAAGATAATCAGCTGAGTGTGACCACGGTCTGGGTCAGCAGTCTCGCGATGGTGATGCGGCCACGAGTCGATGGTTCAGAGCAGACTGGATTGGTCCTTGATGCGCGAACCGGTGATCCCATTTCCGGGGCGACGGTACGTTTGTGGCAGCGCGATCGAGAGGGTTGGAACCGGCCAATCGCGCCGACGTCGACCGATGGCAACGGCTCGTTCCGATTGCCTCGCGAGCAGAACGCGGTGGTCGCTCTCGCCGAGCACGACGGTCAGGCGCTCTCCACCTTGCATGAAATGTACGTGGGCGGGAGAGCGCAGCAGGAGCGCGCGGCAACCCAGACCTTTTTCTTCACGGACCGTGCACTCTATCGGCCCGGGCAGACGATCAACTTCAAGGGCGTCATGGTGCGTTACGATCGTCCGGACGGTAACTATCAAACGCTCGCCGATCACGCCGTCGTCGTGGTGTTCAACGATCCGAATGGCCAGGAGATCGCGCGCTCGACGTACCGGACGAATGACTACGGTTCCTTCGCGGGAGTGTTCACGGCACCGCGCGATCGCCTCATGGGGCGCATGAGCCTTCAGGTGCTCGATCGCACCGGCAGCGCGACCTTCAATGTGGAGGAGTACAAGCGTCCGAAATTCCAGGTCGCGCTCGAGGCGCCGAAGGAAGCCGCGAAGCTCGATACTCCGGTCGTGGTCACGGGCAAAGCCACCGCTTACACCGGCGTGGGGATCGGGGGTGCGAAGGTGAAATGGCGCGTGCAACGCGGCGTCCAAATGCCGCGCTGGTGCTGGTGGTGGCAGCCACCGGCAGCCAGGGCCATCGCCCATGGCACGGCCGTGACCGACTCAGATGGAACGTTCAAAATCGAATTTACGGCGCAACCGGATCGTGCGGTGCCGGAGAAGAACGAACCCATATTTGCGTTTCAGATTCATGCTGATGTTACGGATACGACGGGCGAGACGCGTTCAGACGACCGAAGTGTCTTGAGCGGTTACACGGCTTTGCAGGCTTCGTTAACGTCCAGCGAATGGCAGACGCCGGGTAAACCGGTTCAGTTTGAAATCAGCACGACCTCGCTGGACGGCGAAGCTCAAGCAGCGAGCGGTAAGATCACAACCCACGAGCTGAAGCAGCCCACCATCGTGGGCCGCGCTCCGCTGCAGGCGACGAATCGCTGGTGGTACGGGGCGACGGACAAACCCAAGGTCGATCCGACCCAACCTGATTCCTGGGAGGTGGGTGAGCTCGTCGCGTCAGAGATGTTTGTAGCGGACAAGTCCGGGAAAGCGCAGGTCGCGACGACGTTGAAGACAGGAATCTACCGCGCCGAACTGGAGACGGCGGATCGCTTTGGCCGGAGAGTGACGGCCCGCCAGACCGTGCAGGTCGTGGACCCGGGTGATGCTCGATACCGGGTGAAGGTCGCGGATCATTTCACGGCGCCGTCGTGGAGCGTCGAACCGGGAGAGATGTTCAAGGCGCTTTGGGGAACGGGGTACGATCGGGGTCGCGCCTTCGTCGAACTTGAGTGCGCCGGGAAGAGCCTGAAGAAATTTTGGACGGGCGTCGACCGGACCCAGAGCATCGTCGAGCTGCGGATTTTGGAGAACATGCGCGGCGGTTTCACGGTGCGCGTGACGTCGGTGCGGGAGAATCGCGCGTACATCAACGAACGGGTGATCGACGTGCCGTGGTCGAACAAGCAGCTCTCGGTGAAGTGGGAAACGTTTCGCTCGAAGCTTATCCCGGGTCGAAAGGAGACATGGACGGCGATCGTGACCGGACCAGACGCCAGGCGCGTCTCGGCGGAGATGGTCGCCACGCTCTACGATGCATCGCTCGACCAGTTCCTGCCGCACGACTGGCCGCATGCGTTTGGCGTATTTCGGGCCGAGTGGAGTCAGACGAATTCCGAGTTTCAGAACGCCCCATCGCCCTTCAACACGATCAGCCATTGGGACTCGCTGGATCTGCGTGGGGATGAATGGAGCTATCGGTCATTCGCGCCCGAAATCATCGCGTGGGGACGGTTTGACGAGTTGATCATGTTGTCGGCTTTTTCCATCAACGATGAGTCGCGCGGCGGGCGTGCGTTTCAGCGTCTGGCTGGAAGCCGGGCAAGAACAGAGCTGAGTGATTCCGCGAGTGCGCTGATGAAATCGAACGAAGCGTCGTCTCCCGGACAGGCGCCAACGACTCCGAGTTCTCCGGCGGAATCGGTCGGGCCGGGCAAATCCGACAAACCCGATCTCAATCATGTCACGGCCCGGAAGAATCTGAACGAGACGGCGTTTTTCTTCCCGCAGCTGATTGCGGACGAGAACGGAGTGGTGAAGATCGTGTTCACCATGCCGGAGGCGCTGACCAAGTGGAAGCTCCTCGGCTTTGCGCACGATGCGCAGCTTCGGGCGGGCTGGATCAGTGACCAGGTGGTCACAGCGAAGGATCTGATGGTGGAACCGAACCCGCCCCGCTTCGTTCGTGAGGGCGACGCCATCGAATTCACGGTGAAGGTGAGCAATCGCAGCGAGCAGCCGCAGACGGGCACCGTTCGCCTGACGTTCGCAGACGCGGCGACACAGAAGTCGGTCGATGAGGCGCTCGCGAACCAAACCACTGAGCAGGCATTCGATGTACCCGCCAATCAATCACGAAGCTACTCGTGGCGCATCGCGGTGCCGGACGGGTTGGGCTTCCTGACGTACAAGGCGGTCGCGGCCACGGCAAAGTTGAGCGACGGCGAAGAGGGATTTCTGCCGGTGCTGAGTCGACGCATTCTCGTGACCGAGTCACTGCCACTGCCAGTTCGCGGACCCGCCACGAAGCAGTTCGAGTTCCGCAAGCTCATCGAATCGTCCACGTCGGACACGCTGAAGCACCAGTCGTTGACCGTGCAGATGACCTCACAGCCAGCTTGGTACGCGGTGATGGCGCTGCCGTACTTGATGGAGTACCCTTACGAGTGCAGTGAGCAGATTTTCAACCGGTACTACGCGAATGCGCTGGCCCGACACATCGCGGAATCGGACCCCAAGATCCGCCGGGTATTTGAACTTTGGAAGAATACGCCGGCGCTCGAGAGTCCGTTGGAAAAGAATCAGGAGCTGAAGTCCGTGATGTTGGAAGAAACGCCATGGGTTCGCCAGGCGAAGTCGGAAACCCAGACGCGCAAGAATGTCGGCCTGCTCTTCGACCAAAACCGGCTCGAGCAGGAGAGCGCGCGAGCCGTCGGCTCGCTGGCGGATCGACAGTTGAGTGATGGGCTGTGGCCCTGGTTCCCGGGTGGCCGCTCGAGCGAGTACATCAGCTTGTACATCGCGACGGGATTTGGCCGGTTGCGACAGCTCGGCGTCGAAGTCGACGTTGCTCCGGCCATCAAGTCTCTGGCCGGCCTGGATGAATGGATACAACGAGAATATCGAGAGATCCTGAAACGGCCGGAGCCGGAGCAGTACGTGCCGAGTGCCCTGGACGCGTTGTACCTCTATGGTCGCAGCTTTTTCCTAAAAGATCGTCCGATCGCAGGCGAGAATCAGGCGGCCGTGGATTTCCTGGTGAAACAGTCGAAACAGTTTTGGCTCAAGGTGGCTTCCCGGCAGAGCCAGGGACATCTTGCGCTGGCGCTGCAACGCTTCGGCGATAAACCGGCCGCGTTGACGATCGTGAAGTCGCTGAAGGAACGAAGCGTTGAGACTGAGGAGTTCGGCCGATTCTGGCGCGACGACGATCGCAGCTGGTGGTGGTACCATGCACCGATCGAAACTCAGGCGTTGATGATCGAAGTGTTCGCCGAGGTGGCGGACGACGCGCGAGCGGTCGAAGACTGCAAGGTCTGGCTGCTGAAACAAAAACAAACTCAAGACTGGCGGACCACGAAGGCTACGGCCGACGCGGTGTACGCTTTGCTGTTGCGCGGGAAGGGTCTGCTGGCGAGCGACGCGGTGGTCGAGGTCGCACTCGGAGGCAACGTCATCAAACCGGAAAAAGTTGAAGCCGGCACGGGATTCTACGAGCACAGGTTCGCGGGCGCTGAGGTGAAAAGCGCGATGGGTCGCGTAACGGTCAAGAAGGTCGACGAAGGTGTAAGTTGGGGCAGCGTGCACTGGCAGTACCTGGAAGACGTGGCCAAGGTGACACCGCATGAAGGAACGCCGCTGACGTTGAAGAAGCGGTTGTTCGTGAAAGAAACGAACGCCAAAGGCCAGGTCTTGGTGCCTGTAACGGGCCCAGTCGCGGTGGGAGACGAACTCGTGGTGCGCCTCGAATTAAAGACGGATCGCGACATGGAGTTCGTGCACCTGAAGGATCAACGCGGCAGCGGAACGGAGCCGGTGTCAGTGGTGAGCCGCCATCGATATCAGGACGGGTTGTCCTACTACGAGAGCACGCGGGACACGGCGAGCCACTTCTTCATGGATTATCTGCCACGTGGAACGTACGTATTTGAATACTCGACACGCGTGCAGCTGCGCGGCGCTTACCAAAGCGGCATCGCCGAGATCCAGTGCATGTACGCGCCGGAGTTTAATAGTCACTCGGAGAGCGTGCGGTTGGAGGTAAAGTGATGGTTTGGGATTGGTGAGGTGAGGAGGAGGGTGTGGATTGAGAAGGAAGGTGAGATGGGAACGAGAAGGATCGAGGCGGCGGTTCAGATTGCCCAACGGTTTGCCATGCTGAGCGCAGAGAAGAATCCAGTGACTGCGTGACCGGCCGTAGCCGGCTCCGTCTGCGAACCGGCCGGGCAGCTTGACCCCGACACTGTCCGGCCTCCACGCGCTCACTGGATTCTTCGCTTCGCTAGAGCCTTTTAAACAAAACTGTAGCCGGGTTCCGGTCATTGCGAGAAGCGCAGCGACGAAGCAATCCAGCTGGAGCGCCACGGCGCGCTTC
>JBDSPT010000352.1:0-2673 GCA_039930205.1 Opitutus sp.
AATGCGGCCGGCGAAGTGACTCTCGCCTATGACTTCAATTTCAATCCCGTCAAAACGCTCAAGTGGCAGGGCCCGGTTGCATTCAGTCCGGACGGCACGCGTTACGCCTATGCGGCGCGCCAGGCCAAGGAGGTCCTCGTGATCGTTGACGGGAAGGAGATCTATCGAAAGCCGTACTCCCAAGTTGCTCCTCCCGTTTCGGTCCTTTCATTCACGCCGGACGGAAAGCGCGTGTATTTTTACGCTCAAACGAGCGACACCATGCAGTCGTTCCAGCTGATGATGGACGGACAGCCCGCCACTCCCGTTTTCGATCAGTTGCCCACGCCGTTCTTCAGTCCGGATGGAAAGCACTGGGGACTTCAGGGCGGTCAGCCCCGCAAGCCAGACGAGAAGTTCCTGATCATTGATGGCAAAGACGCCGGTTACGTCGCGAGCCGCTTTCAATTCACGCCCGACAGCAAGCGCCTGGTGAGCGTCACCGGAATTTCAGGGGCCGGTCAGACGCAATCGCTGCTGGTCGATGGCAAACCGATCATGTCGGCCTCCTCAATCGAGAAAATCGTTTTGAGTCCGACGAGCGAGATCGCCGCGATCGCGTTAGGAAAGGACCAGAAGAAGCACCTCTTTCTCAACGGCAAGCTCATCGGCGGAACCGAGAACGCGTATGACGTCACGTTCAGCCCCGACGGGAAACGGTGGGCGGCGCTCTGTGTGGAATCGCCCTCCGCTTGGGTGGTCGTCGATGGGAAAAAACAATCCGACTACAACTCGGTGCGGAACGTGGCCTTCACCGGCGATTCGGCCAAATGCGTTTACGTGGCAGAGACCGGAGTGAAGAAGTTCGTTGTCATCGAAGGGCAGGAAGACGGCGGCAATAATCTCATCCATGTCGGCCCCATTCTGTCCAAGACCGGCGGTCACGTCGCGTATTCCGCGGGCGAGATGATGGGCAAACTCCGCATTCATTACGACGGCAAGGTGCTGCCGGAACGCTATAACAACTTCAATCTGTCGCTCAGCCCCGACGGCTCACACTTTGTCTACTACGCCGCCAACGATGCGGTCAGCACCGAGTTGATCGTTGATGGCGAAGTCAAAGGAACGGCGGCGTCATTTGGCGGGCAGACGATTTTCAGTCCCGACAGCAAGTTCGTCGTGACCAATGCCCGTCCGCCCAAGGGCAACGAATCACTCTTCATCAATGGCGAGTTCGTACCGTTTCCCAAAGCGCTCGGCTACCCGCGGCCAATTGGGTTCACGACCGACAGTCAGCATCTCGTTTTCCAAGGCACCGAACCCGGACCGAGCGGAAATCCCGTCTCGACCTTTTATCTCGACGGTACCCGCATCGCCCAAGTTTCGCCGCGCGGCGTGACGTGGGCCAACAATCCAACGGGTCCGCTGTGGGAGGCGCAATCCGACGGGAGTGTCGTCGTGGTCGGTGTCACCCCGGCCGAGAATAATGGATACGGTCCGATGAAGCGGATCAAAGCCTCGCCCGCAGCCGGCACCACCATCGCGACGTGGATCACGGAAGTGAAAGCGGCTCAGGCTGACGCCGTGGCGAACGCCGCGGTCGCGAAGCAACAGGCAGAAGACGATGCCGCTGTCGCCGCGGCCAAAGGCAAAGCCGATCGCGAGGCAGCCGTCGCCGCCAAAGCCAAAGCCCGGGAAGAAGCAATCGCGGCGAAGAACAAAGCACGCGCTGAAGCCGCGGCCGCCAAAGCCAAGGCGCGAGCCGGCGCCGCGGATGCCCGCGCGGGCAAGTGAGCGGATCCGATAATTTACCCATGAAAACGATCTCCCTGCTCGCCGCGTTTTCGGTCAGCGTGTGCGCGGCCACGGCGGCACAGGAGCTCACATCAACTCATCGCGCACGAGGAAGGCCGCCGGTGGCGAGACGATCAATGTTCCCTCACGCGTCGTGAAGTAGCGGCAGGCCTCCGCGCCTGCCGTCCGAATCCATCGCCGTCGTAGGTAGCGCGCTCGCGTGCGGTCTGTCAGCCCGAATACCAGCGACCACCACCGCTCGACGCCCGCGCAGACTCCGTGTCCTCCGAGCCCTTCTCTGTCGTTCAAATCGAGACGACCCAAAGCGTCGATCAGCTCTCGGTTGCGCGAACGCGTTCAACGTCTTTGATACCCGGATGAAGGTTCTCTTCCTCGGCGGCACCGGCATCATCAGCACAGCCTGCACGCGACTCGCCCTCCAGCGCGGTTTCGACGTCGCAGTGCTGAATCGTTCACAACACGAATCGATCGCGGGAGCCCGACAGATTGTTGGCGATATCTCCGCGCCGGGGATCAGCTCGGTCCTGCAGAACGAGCACTGGGATGTCGTGGTCGATTTCATCGCGTTCGACACGCAGGCGGTCGAGCAGCGGCTCGAACTCTTTCGCGGCAAAACACGCCAGTACCTCTTCATCAGTTCGGCCAGCGCCTACCAGAAACCCCTCACGCATTCTCCCGTGACGGAGTCGACGCCGCTGGTGAATCCATTTTGGGACTACTCTCGGAACAAGATCGCCGCCGAGGACCGGCTCATGCGCGCGTATCGCGATGAAGGATTTCCGATTACCATTGTCCGGCCGTCGCTCACCTATGGCGACACTGTCATTCCGCTCGCCGTAAACAGTTGGACGATGAGTTACACGACCATCGCACGGCTGC
>JBDSPT010000353.1:0-2847 GCA_039930205.1 Opitutus sp.
CTACGACCGCGGACGTGCGGGCGAATGATGCAGTGAAGCTCGTTTGAATCAGATTCATGACGTACGGCGGAAAAGGAGTCGGGATCCTGGGTGAGTGTCAAGCCGGTTGGTGGGCTCGCTTTCTCGTGGGTACGTGAGGCGGGCTGGCTGACTTGAACTACCACCGCACCGGCTCAGTGTGTCTCAATGTTCACGTGGCTGAGATTTTCGGCATTTGCGATGGTGGTGCTTGGAGAAGGCAACCGCGTCAGCGCAGCGGATACGGCGTCGCCGTACGAAGCCGTGGTGATGGCGCACCGGGCCGAACGCCGGCAGCGACTCACGAAGCCAGATGGCTGGCTTTCGCTGGTGGCGCTGCACTTTCTGAAGACCGGAGAGAACTCTGTCGGCGCCGCTGCCGGAAACTCGATTGTTTTGCCGAAAGGTCCGGCGCACCTGGGCTCGCTCACGCTGCAGCCTGACGGTAACGTTTATATTTCGCTCAATCCCGCCGCGGATGCCCGCGTCGACGGCCGCGAAGTGCTGCGCGCCAGACTCGAAGCGAGCGAAGAGCACGCACCGACCGGTGTGACGTGTGAAACGCTGAGCATGTTTGTGATCGAGCGCGGTGGTCGAAAGGCATTGCGAGTGAAAGACAGCGAGTCGCCGCGGCGGAAGGAGTTTCTGGGACTCAACTATTTTCCGATCGATCCATCGTGGCGGATCGAAGCACAGTGGGTTGAATTCGAACACCCCCGGGAGGTTATGATTGCGAATGTGCTCGGTCAGGAGTCACCCGCGATGATTCCGGGCAAAGCGGTGTTCACGAGGGAGGGGCATAGGTTTGAACTCCTGCCGCTCATCGAAGGCGTGGATGAACCGCTGTTCTTTGTTATCTCCGACGCGACGAGCGGGAAGGAAACCTATCCCGCGGCGCGATTCGTCTACTCCGATCCACCTCGCGGCGGTAAGCTTATCCTGGATTTTAACGAGGCGGTAAACCCGCCGTGCGCCTTCACTCCGTTTGCCACGTGTCCGCTGCCGCCGAACGAGAACCGGATGCTGATTGCCGTCACCGCCGGCGAAATGAAATACGCCGGTTCAACCGAATGAGATCAGTCTTTTACCACGGACGGCGTCCGAAATCGTCTCCAAGCAGTGTGTCCCGACAATATCCGTCGCGGTAATAACCGGGATAGTACCCGCCCTTCGTGTGAATCTCGGAATAGCCGAAAGCGAGCGAGACACCGCTGGGGTCTTCGATGCTTACGACCATCGCGCCGCCGCGCTCACTGTATCCGCCACTGCCCACACCGAACATCAACGAAATGCTGCCGTGGATCTCTGGACCGCGACGGAGATTGTTCACGGAAACGGCGGAGTCCCGCGAAGTCGACGACCAGCCGCCACGTGAGCCGGGATCGAGCGGCGCAGAAAGTCGCGCGACATAATCATTGAGCTGCGCAACCTGTGCTGAGCTCAGGAGGGTGAGACCGGAATTTGTCCGTTCATCCGGCGTGAGTCGTTCACTGAAGCGGGCGGCGCGTGTTTCCTTGGCCGGAGCGGGACGGGACATCGTCGCGATATCACGCCGAACCAGCGCATCAAGGATCGCGGTTTGGTCGGAGGTGAGTGCCTTGAGGCCAGCGGCTTCCCGCTCATCCGGGAGCAACGCGACGCTCAGCCGAAGGTCCTCCGCCGCTCGAACGATCCCAGTGAGGCAGAGCAACCAGGCGGCGAAAACGATGGCTGTAGGGCGCAGGAGATTCATCGGAGCGGAATAGGAATGCCACCCAGATGACGCCCAAGCGCCCTCCGAGGTTCCATCAGATTCAACGTACGGTGATGAAGCGCAACGCTGGAAAGGAGTTTACCTGTCGCCGTCACCCGATGCCGTCCGCGACAGCGGAACCGGCGCGAGCTGACTCGCGGGGCGCCCACGATCGATCCACTTTGACGCGGAAATCCGGCGGATGGACTCCGGTTGCGAGGGAAAGACCACGCGGGTTTGCCGGCACGAATTTTGCGAACATCCTGCACCATGGATTTCGCCAAGCTGACCAACATGTCGCGTCAAGCCGTCACCGACGCCCAGAACACGGCGCGACGGCTGAATCACAACGAAGTGGATACACTCCACCTGCTCTCCGCGCTGCTGTCGCAGGAGAATGGCATCGTTCCGGGATTGCTGGAGAAGTTTTCCGTGCCGCCCAGTGCGGTCCAACTCGCCGTCGAACGGGAGCTCGACCGGCTGCCCAAGGTGACCGGCAGCGTCGACACCTCGAAGGTCTACGTCACTCAAGCCGTCAACGACGTGCTCACGCGGGCCGAGGAGGAGGCGGAAAAGCTCAAGGACGAGTACGTTTCGGTCGAGCACCTCCTGCTCGGTCTGCTGGAAGTCGGCAAGCCCGACGCCCTCAAGCGTCTGTTCAAGAGTTTCGACCTGGACCGCAGCAAGGTCATGAAGGCCCTCAAAGAGGTGCGTGGTTCGCAGCGCGTCACGACGGATAATCCGGAAACCACCTACGCCGCCCTCGAGAAGTATGGCATCGATCTCGTCGCTCAGGCGCGAAAAGGAAAGATGGATCCCGTGATCGGACGCGACGAAGAGATTCGCCGCACGATCCGTATCCTTTCTCGCAAGACGAAGAATAATCCGGTGCTGATCGGCGAACCGGGTGTAGGTAAGACGGCGATCGTCGAGGGTCTCGCCCAGCGAATTCTCCGGGGAGACGTGCCCGAAGGTCTCAAGGACAAGACGATCTTCTCACTGGATATGGGCGCCCTGGTGGCGGGCGCGAAATATCGCGGCGAATTCGAAGAGCGGTTGAAGGCGGTGTTGACGGAGATCAAGCAGAGCGAAGGCCG
>JBDSPT010000354.1:0-11046 GCA_039930205.1 Opitutus sp.
GCGTTCGGCTACGGCGGACAACAATGTGAAACGCACAAAGGTCCGATGCACGCCACCATACCGGTCCCCCATCAAGCGCTGCAGATGGACGACTTCGCGCAGTGCGTAAAAGAAGGTCGCGAGTCGCGGATCCCCGGAGAGATGGGCCTCCGTGACATGAAAATCATCGAAGCGATTTACGAATCAGCGCGCATCGGGAAGCGCGTCGAAATCAATGCGTAAGTAGCATTGGGAAGGGCGAACCGTCTCCGGTAATCCGGTGCAGCCGAACCCGTTCGCGTAGGGTGGGGATCGCGAGACTCCAACCCAACGCCGAGCCGTGGGGTGGGGTTGACGCCGATGAACGCTCAACCTCCTGTCATCCTGCGCGAAACGAAACTACCGAGCTGAAGGCGACGGGGCTCGAATCCGGTTGTTCGTCAGCTCTCTGATCCCTGCTCAAGCCTTCGTAATGGCCGAGTGGAGACGCAGCACCGTGGTTCGGATGTCAGTTCGCGTCGCCGTCCGCCGGCTCCACGGTAACCTCGGTCGTCAGCTTGTGGGCGCCACCGCTGAACAAGCCTTTCACCGGGCTGACGTCGGAGAAGTCGCGGCCGCGTGCCACCACGATGTGACCGTTGCCGGCGAAACAGGCGTTGGTCGGATCGTAGTCGATCCAGCCAGTCCCGGGAATGTAGGCAGAGACCCAGGCATGCGTGGCGTCGGCTCCGCGCAAGCGCTTTTTCCCGGGCGGCGGTTTGGTGAGCAGGTAGCCGCTGACGTACGCGGACGGCAGACCCTGTTGCCGCAGGCAACTCACCAGCAGGTGCGCGAAATCCTGACATACGCCGCGCCGATGTTTCAGGACTTCGGAAAGTGGGGTCGAAATCTCCGTCGCTTCAGCGTCGTAGATAAAGGCGTCGTGGAAGCGCTGCCCCAGCGTGCCCAGCCACTCGAGGGTGGGGAGATCGGCCGTGACGCCCAGTTCGTCGACGAGCGCGCCGGCTTCAGCCAGCAGTGGGACGAATCGCGACTCATGCCGGAATTGTTCGATCGTGAAATCGTCCTGCAGGACGGCGCGGTCGATCAGGGCGCGGGCTTCCACAAGTGGCGGTGTGAGGCCGGGCATCGGCATGGCCGGCTCGTCGCGGCGAACGCGGCTGCGGCTCGTAATCGTCAGCTCCTTGTGGAGCTCGTAGATGGTGAGCACGTGTTGCTTGTTGCCGAAAAAATCGAGCCGTGAAGTCAGGTCTCCAGGATGTGGTGACACCTCGAGTTCGAATGAGTTGCAGTGCTGGCTCGGTTCGTGGCGCGGTTGGAGATGGAGCGATTGCCATGCGGAGGTGGCATTGCCACGGTGCCGGTAGCGCGTCAGGTGCGTGATCTGGTAAACGGGCATGACGCGGTTAGGTGACGGCTGGTGCCGGGATCTCGCTGTGGCTGAAATAAATCAACGTGAGTTGGTTGCTGAGATCGGAGAGCGTGGCATGGGCCTCCGCGAAAAAGGCGGCGGATTGTTCCGGCGAAGCGGCGAGCGTGCTCACCTCGAGCAGCCGAACCTGACTGACCAGGCGGAAGGCGGTGGCGCGAAGGGCGGCGACGTCGCGGGGCGCGAGTTCATCCGGCAGCGCGGCCAGGTGTTCGGTGATGTGGTCCGCTTGGAACCGAAGGCTGCGGGGATTCTCGACCGCGGCGATTAGCCATGAGAGGACGGTCGCGGGTTGGAAGCCGCCGGGGTGAATGCTGCGATAGGTGAAAAGGCTCTCGCTGAAATGCAGCGCCGTTTGCAGCCGGAACTCGGTCGGCCGGTTCGTCGCGATCAGTCGTGAGGTAATGAATACGAGCTGCAAGGCCCGTTCGATTCGTCGGCCGAGCGTGAGGAAATGCCAGCCGGTATCGTGGGCGAGCATGTCCATGGCCATGGCTTCCAGCGCGGAGAGCTGTTCACTGAGATCCGAGGCGAGCTGGGGATGAGCCGTGTTGCTGATCGTGCGCAGGCGCCGAAGAATGCGCCACGATTCAGGGGGCAAACGCAGCTTCACCTGCTCAAGATTGCGAATAAGTTGAGAGAGATTGCTCGCCAGACTTCCTGGCTCCGACGTGTCGTCAGCGCTCAGTCGGATATGGGCGACGAGCTCGTCGGGGGTCGCGTCTTCCGGCTCATCGATGTCCTGCGCGGCGAGCAGCGTGCCGATCACGTGCGTGGTGACCCCGGGATCCAACGCGGAAACTTCGTCACGCAGCAGTGGGTCGAGTTTGTCGAGCAAGCGCGCGATCTGCGCAGTGCGATTCAAATACCGGCCGAGCCAGAAAAGATGATCCGCCAGCCGACTCGGCGTCGCGGTCGTGCGGTGGTGCAGATCTGGAAACACGCTGAGTGAGATCCGCGAATCATCGACCGGCGCGTCGCTCAGGACCCAGATGTCCTTCGTCATGCTGCCTTGCTGCAGTGAGACAATCGCGTCTTCGCCGACGGTACTGAAACGAGTGAGACCGCCGGGCATCACGTGGTAATCACCATTCTGCCACGCGACAAAGAGCCGCATCACGAATGGTACCGGTTGCAGGCTATGGTCGCGCCACCCTGGCGTGGTGCCGAGCAGCACGCGTTCCTGACCGCAATGCGCCCATGGACGGGCCGCGATCGAATCGGCGAGCTTGGAAAGCTCCTCGCCATTGAGCAGCGGACCGTAACGCGTCGTCGAAGCTCCTCGTTCGCGGAACGTCGGCTTCACGACGAGATTCGCGAGATTCTTCAAGACGTAATCGCGCGCTTTTTTCTGTCCGCACCACCACGTCGCCACGCCGGGCAGCTTCAACTCTTCCCCCATCAGCGAGCGGCACAAGGGGGCGAGGAATGAGAGCAGCGCAGGGCTCTCGAGCGCAGAACTGCCGAGCTGGTTCGTGATCGCGACGCGACCGCCTTGCGCGACGTGAACCAAGCCGGGCACACCCAGCAGCGAGTGCGCGTGCAATTCAAGCGGGTCGCAGAAAGCTGAATCCACCCGGCGAACGATCGCGTCGACCCGTTTCAGTCCACCCACGGTCCGGAGAAAGACCTGGCGATCGCGGGTGGTCAGATCCGCGCCCTCGACGAGCGGATAACCCAGGTAACGCGCGAGGTAGGCTTGCTCGAAGTACGTTTCGTTGGCGGGACCCGGCGTGAGAAAAACCACGCGAGGCACTTCGTTGCCCCGCGACGTGGTGAGTTCCTGCACCGACAGCCGGAAATCGCGGAGAAATTCGTACAGCCGGTGGACGGGCGCGCGATGGAACACCTGCGGCAAAACCCGTCGGGCGATTGTGCGATTTTGGATCGAGTAGCCGAGTCCGGAGGGTGAATCCAAGCGATCTTGCAGAACCCACCATCCGCCGTCGGGTGAGCGGGCGATGTCCACGGCATAGGTGTGCAGAAAGACGCCGCCACGTTTTGCGAGCCCGACACAGGGGCGCAAAAATCGCGGATTCGCCATCGCGAGGAACGATGGGATCATCCCATTGCGCAACAATCTCTGCGGACCGTAGAGATCGGTGAGCAGCTGGTTGTACAGGTGCGCTCGCTGACGAAGCCCGGTCGAAAGCGTGTTCCAGTCCTCCGCGCTGACGATCTGGGGAACGGCGTCGAGTGGCCACGGCTGCGCGCCGGATCGTTCACCCGAATACACGTTCATGCTCACGTCCTGTTCGATGATCGCGCGCGAACACGCCTCCGTGGCGTGGCGAAGTGCGCTCGTGGGATCAGGACCGAGCAGCCGGAAGAATTCCGCCCAATGCGGCCTGAGCGATCCGTCAGGTGCCCGGCATTCGTCGTACCGGTCCGGCCGAATCGCGTACCCTTTCATCGGGTCCGAAACGGCGGGATGATACGGGGGAGCAATCGGCATGTCTGGACGAAGTCTCCCAGAGGATCCCGCTGGCGCAAGGCTGCGGAGCGGTTCAGCGAACCGTAATCACGCGCCATTCAATCCAGCGTTCGTGCTGGCCGCCCGGCTCCGGCACCGATGAAAGTCGGCGAGGAAGCGAACGAGCGGAGAGGTTTGTGTGAGGTGGACGCCGGGCGTCAGGGTTGTGGCCGCACAACTCTAAACGGATCGCGCAGATCGAGCGTGAAAGGGAATTCTGGCGAAACCTCGCGGGCGGGCATCGGCAAGGGATGCCCTGGCGTGTGGCCGATGGGGAAGAAACGCGCGAGTCGCCGGCTTTCCGCTTCGTAGGAGTTCACGGGCACGGTGCCGTAGTTTCTGCCTCCGGGATGGGCGACATGGTACGTGCAGCCGCCGACCGCTTTCTCGGTCCACGAGTCGACGATATCGAATACCAGCGGGGCATCGACCGGAATGGTCGGATGGAGCGCGGAGGGTGGTTGCCAGGCCCGGTAGCGGACGCCCGCGACGTATTCTCCGTTGATGCCGGTATTCTGCAGAGGGAGACGCTGACCGTTGCACGTCACGAAGTAGCGGTCGGCGTTCAGGCTCGTGAGTTTTATTTGCATGCGTTCGACCGAAGAATCCACAAATCGCACAATGCCGCCGACGTTTTCCTCTCCCAACACGTGCCATGGCTCGAGCGCGTGACGGAGCTCCAGCTCGATTTCGCGGTAACGGGTTCTTCCATACAGCGGAAACCGGAATTCCAGGTGGGCCTCGAACCAGTTCATCTCGAACGGAAGACCCCAGGAGCGCAGGTCCTCGATGACATCTTGGAAATCCAGGCGCACGAAATGCGGCAGCATGAATCGATCGTGCAGTTCGGTGTTCCAGCGCGTGAGACGTTTCACCGCGTACGGGTGATCCCAGAAGCGACTGACCAGGGCCCGAAGCAGAAGCTGTTGCGCCAGGCTCATGCGCGCATGCGGCGGCATTTCAAATCCGCGCAATTCGAGCAGACCCAGACGCCCCGTCGAGCTGTCGGGTGAATACAATTTATCGATACAGAACTCGGCGCGGTGGGTGTTGCCCGTGACGTCGGTGAGGAGATTGCGGAAAATGCGATCCACCAGCCACGGCGCGCAGGCGTCGGGCCCGCCGGGGGTGGACGCGAGTTTCGCGTCGAGCTCGCGGAAGGCGATTTCCAGCTCGTAGACGCTGTCGTTCCGCGCTTCGTCCAACCGCGGGGCCTGACTGGTGGGACCGATGAACAGTCCACTGAAAAGATAGCTGAGTGAGGGATGCTGGTGCCAGTAGGCCAGCATGCTTTTGAGGACGTGGGGCCGACGGAGGATCGGGCTGTCGTCCGGAGTGGCTCCCCCCAGGATAAGATGGTTGCCACCGCCGGTGCCGGTGTGGCGGCCATCGATCATGAATTTGTCGGTGCCGAGACGGCATGCTTGCGCCGTGTGGTAGAGCCACTCGGTTTTGTCGGCGAGTTCCCGCCAGCTGCTGGACGGATTGACGTTTACCTCGATGACGCCGGGATCGGGAGTCACCTTGATGTTGTCGAGCAGAGGATCGTAGGGCGGAAGATAACCTTCGATGATGACGGGAACACCGAGGGCCGCCGCCGTCGCTTCGATGGCGTTGAGCAGCGAAAGATAATCGGCCGCGGTATCGATCGGCGGCATGAACAGGCCGAGATGCCCGCCACGGGCTTCGACGCAGAGCGCGAGCCGAACATCGGGAGAGGCGGGTTCGGTCGCGGATGGATCAAACCAAGGAGCCTGGTCGAGGGGCAGGCGCAGGCCCATCGGCGAGTCACCAGGAATCAAATACATGCGGCCGGCGCGGAAAAACCAGGGCGCGGAGAGCCACTTGCCGGTGTCGTACTCGCGGATGAGCGGCAGGGCGAAACCGGAGATTTTGTCGGCCCCGTCTTCGAACAAACGCGCGAAGCGATCGCGTTCGGCCATCTCGGCCAGATTTTTCTGGGACGGATCCAACCCCGCGGGCAGACGACGTTCTTTCCAGACGTGGTACAACGTATCTTCGTGCGCCGGAATCAGCCGCTCGTCGCTCAGCCCGAGTCGTCGCGCCAGAAGACTACCGAAACGTTTCGCATCGACGGCCGTCAGCGACGAAGGTTCGAGTGGATCGGCGAGCAGTTCGGGCTCCTGCCAGATCGGCTGGCCATCGCGGCGCCAGACGCACGTGAGCGCCCAACGGGGCAACGGTTCACCAGGATACCACTTTCCCTGGCCATGGTGAATGAAACCGCCCGGACCGAAGTGGGCCCACATCTTTTTAAACAGTTGGCCTCCCAGTTCCCGCTTTCGCGGTCCCAGCGCGGCCGTGTTCCACTCCGGGCCGTCCATATCGTCCATCGAGATGAACGTGGGTTCGCCGCCCATCGTCAGCCGGACATCGCGGGCCTTCAGCCTCTCGTCGATCTTTTCGCCGAGCGCGTTGATTTTTGTCCAGGCATCGTCGGTGTAAGGAAAGGTAACGCGCGGTGCCTCGAGGACGCGCGTGATTTTCATCGCGAACTCAAACGTCGCCTCGCTCTTTTCCACGATCCCCGTGATCGGAGCGGCGCTGGATGGCTCGGGTGAGCAGGCGAGTGGCAGATGACCTTCGCCGGCGAAGAGTCCGGAGGTCGGGTCAAGTCCGACCCAGCCCGCGCCGGGAAGGTAAACTTCGCACCACGCATGGAGGTCCGTGAAATCCTCGGTCGCTCCTGACGGCCCGTCGAGCGACTGCACGTCGGCGCGAAGTTGAATCAGATATCCGGAGACAAACCGCGCCGCGAGTCCGAGGTGGCGAAAGGTTTGCACCATCAGCCAGCCGGAGTCGCGACAGGAGCCGGCCGCGCTGGCGAGGGTTTGCTCGGGCGTTTGGACGCCGGGTTCGAGGCGGATAATGTAGCGAACCGCTTGATTGATCCGGGAATTGAGCGCGACGAGGAAGTCGATGGTCGGCTTCGGCGTGAGATCAAGGCTGGCGAGGAAAGCAGCGAACTTAGGGGTCGCGGCGAGCGAGTCTTTGCGCAGGTAAGGCGCGAGCTCGGTGGCCAGGCTGGGTTCGTAGGCGAACGGAAATTTCTCCGCCGCAGGTTCGAGGAAGAAGTCGAACGGGTTGAACACCGCCAACTCGGCGACGAGATCAACCTCGACGGAGAAGTGCGTCGTCGGCTCCGGGAAAACGAGACGCGCGAGGTAGTTTCCCTGCGGATCCTGCTGCCAGTTCACAAAATGACCGGCGGGCTGGACCGTTAGCGAGTAGCTCAAAACCGGAGTCCGGCAGTGCGGCGCTGGCCGAAGGCGCACTGTTTGAGGGCCAAGCTGAACGGGCCGATCGTAGCGGTACGCGGTGCGGTGGTGAAGAGCGACGTGGATGGCCATGGGCTAATTGTGCGAGGGTAGGATCTGTCTAAGCAAGGAACGGGCCGGGTAACGGTTCCGGCGAAATCAGCGGGTGTCGATGCAGGTTAGACCAAAAATCCCGCGGTCGGCTCCGTCTTAGCCAGAACGATACCGTTTAAGTTCGATGTCGGCTGCTCGCTCGCGAGCGCAGGAGCGTCGGCCAGCGGACTGCCGACGATCGCACGGTGCCGTTCCAATTTTCACGAGTCGGGATCGCAGAATCGTTGTAGCACCGGTCGTGAGGCCGATGACCGGTGCGATTCACCGCGCGTCCGGGCCACCTTCTCACGACGGGGGCTGCATTCCCTGGCATGGCTCCGTCGAAGCAGGGGCCGCCCATGCCGATGTTCCGCGAGCGCTTGACCAACGAATGGAGAGTCAGCGTTCGATGCCGACAGGATAGAGGAGGTAGCGGTCGTCGAAAAACGGGCTGCGTCGGTAAAACCAGGAAAGGCGCGCCTTTGGGTCATTTGCGAAGCTCGGATCAGCAACGAGCTTTGCTTCGAACTCCGCTTTCATCTTCGGATCGCGCTCGAGCAGGTGCTCGCCCATTGGCGCCGCGACGTAGCCCTCGATGTATTCGGTGCGCTGGAGGATCTCGGAGAAGAAGCCCCACGCAACCAGCGAGTCCTCGCTTTCTGGCTGAAGCATGATCGTAGCGAGCGTGCCGAGTGGCTGATCGGTGCTCACGCGTACTGACCCAATCGGAAACGGTTCCCTGCGCTGCTCGACCGACGTCTCGAACGAGAGCGTGTGACGTCCCTCGAAGGGATGAAATCCGTCGGAGAGCCTCGGCTTGGGACTCAGCAAGCGGTAAAACTCGAGCTCCGCGGTCTGCGCTCGGGTAAGCGTTTCGCAGACGATCCCGTGCAGTCTCAGACGATCGATCACCGCGGGTTTTGAAACGGGCACCCAGTAGGCCTTCGGGCGCGACATCATCGCCTTGGGCTGATCACCGGAAATAAGGAGAGCAGGGTAGGATTTGAGCTCTCCGGTCCAGCGAACTTCCATTCCACCTGAAGCCGGCGAGCGGTAGTGCTCGTAGGCAACGCCCAGAAACTCGACCGCCTGTGTTTGCTGGCTCGGCGTCCAGCCGGTCGGCAAGGAAGCGGGTCGCGCCGCGCGATCGGCGGCGATCGCGGCGAGCACCTCGTGTCCTCGCTGGCCAAGTACTGACAAAGCGGATTCAAGCAGCACGTAGACGCCGAGCACCCGCTGACGGTGAGATTTCAACGAATGCGTCTCGATCAGGACCGTAGGAATTGAT
Organism: Opitutus sp.; assembly: GCA_039930205.1. Taxonomy (GTDB): domain Bacteria; phylum Verrucomicrobiota; class Verrucomicrobiia; order Opitutales; family Opitutaceae; genus Opitutus. Next base: position 8,541 of record JBDSPT010000354.1, read on the forward strand.
CGGGCATCACCGTAACCTTGGGAGAAGCGCGGCAGCGAGTGGCCTTCGATCAGACCTTCGTCGAGATCGCGGCCGTTCGCCGGATCGATGTAGATGTCGATGGGACAATGACCCTTTGCTTTAAGCGCGGCGTGAAGCGCCGGACTGAGGACCTGATCCAACCAGGCGCCACCTTTTGGTGAGTAGGCGTAACTGCCCCGGACGCCGTGGAACGTGTACGTGACATCGTACTGGTAATCGATGCCATCCGTGACGTGGAGATCCAGATACAGCGACGGCTGCCAGCGATCGAGCAGTGCGAGCAACGCGCGCATCTCGGGCGCGTCGGCTTTCACGAAGTCACGATTCAAGTTTAGATTTTGCGCCGTGGTGCGCCAACCCATGTGCACCGGACCGCGTTGATTGGGCCGGGTCCACTCGGAACTTCGTTCATGTCCATCGGCGTTGAGCACCGGAATGAACAGGACGTTGGCCGCGTCGAGCAGGTGGGCCTTTCCGCCGAACGCGATATCGCGCAGCAGCATCAAACCCGCGTCTTTGCCTTCGATTTCACCGGAATGAATCCCGGATTGAGCGAGCAGGGTCGGCTTGCCTCCGGCGGCCAACGCTTCCGGCGTGTGCCAGCGCTCTTTCGTCGCCATGACGAAGTACAAAATTCGGCCCTGCGCCGTGCGGCCAAATTCGTGCAGCGAAAAAATGGGTACTTCGGCACACAGCCGTTTCAGGTACGCGACCGTGTCGTCGTAACTCGGTGAATCGCTCAAGCCCGTCTTCTCGCCCGGAGTGATCCACGGATGGTCGGGAGGCGCGATGAGCGATTCACTCGCCCCGCTCCACGGAAGTTCTCGCGGCAAAAACTGTTGAGGATCCTCGAATGCCGAGTGACTGAAGGCGCAGCACATGCGATGCACTCGACGCCAGAATTCATTCGGCGCAAGCGGGCGACGGCACGTCGTGTAACGGCTTTGCCATTTTCGCGAAAACAATCGTTCGAAGAAAATTCATCCGGATCGCAGTGCGATTCCGAGCCGATGGGAGTATTTGATTGATGCTGTGGCCACGCGCGGGAGGGCGTGAAATTTTGGGCTCGGCAATACGCCATTCCACGCGGTCATTGGGCATGGCTGCAGGATTGGTGAATGTGCTCTCGAGGTGCGTCATGAGTCATGGTGGGGCTTCTTAAGGGTTTTGCCTAAGAACCTTTTGACGTTCGTGCGGTCTGCGAAGGAAGTTATGAATAACCTATTCCCCGCCCGTCAGGCGAAAGTTTCGCTTGGATCCGCTCTGCTTCTCGGTGGACTTGCAGCCTTCTTAGGTGGCTGTGCCTCCGAGCCAGAATCGCACGTTGTTTCTGCGCCACCTCCCGGCGCCGTTGTCACGCAGACTCAAGCTCCTGCGCCGATCGTTTATTCGACTGCCGCTGTAGCTCCCGGCCAGCCCAACACCATTATTGTGACGCAGGCACCGCCTTCGCCACAGCAAGAGATGGTCACCGCACGTCCGTCCTCCGATCACACTTGGGTCGGAGGCTATTGGACATGGCGCAACAATCGTTACGAGTGGGTCCCCGGCCACTGGGTCGTGCCACCTCGTTCGGGCGCCACGTGGGTTCCGCCACGTTGGCAAACCGAAGGCGGCGCTTATCGATTCTACGAAGGTCGCTGGGAGTAATCTAAAAGCGGATCATGCTGGATTTTGATCCGGCGACCACGGCGCGGATTCGTCCGCGCCGTTTTTTTTGCAGTGATCAGAGCGGCGAAGAGGCGCTGAATGCCAACCCGCCGACCACCATGGAGGACGTTGCGGTCGCCGGGTCGAGCAATGCTGCAAACGGCGATTCAACCTCAGTCGACTTCCTGTACCCGTAACGCCACAACGGGGATTTCTCTGGGGCGGAGAAACAATTTGTGACAGGAGCCGTCTTGGATCATCGGTTCGACCATGCTGGATGTCGTTGATCTGAAAAAGTCGTTCACGGGCCCTGAGGGGCGACGGGTCCAGATTGTCGACGTCGGAAGTTTTTCCCTGGCCGCGGGCGAACAGGTCGCGCTACGCGGCGAGAGCGGATCGGGAAAAACCACCTTCCTCAATTTGATCGCAGGTATTCTCGCGGCGGACAGTGGCGCCGTGACCGTTGATGGAGTGGACATGTCGGCGCGCAGCGAACCGCAACGTGATCGCCTTCGCGCGGACAAGCTCGGGTACATCTTTCAAACCTTCAATCTGCTCCAAGGCTATACGGTCTTGGAGAACGTGGTACTCGGAATGTCATTCGGCCCACGCGGCGCGGATCGGGCTCATGCGCGCGAGATCTTGCAGCGCGTCGGACTGAGTGACCGGCTCGATCACTTCCCGCGTCAACTTTCAACGGGTCAGCAACAGCGCGTGGCCGTGGCACGCGCGCTGGCGAATCGGCCGAAGCTCGTTTTGGCCGACGAGCCGACGGGCAATCTGGACCGTCGAAGATCGCGCGAGGCACTCTCTCTCGTTCGCGAGGTGTGCAGCG
>JBDSPT010000355.1:0-12943 GCA_039930205.1 Opitutus sp.
TGATTCGCCCATGAATCGCTCCATGATCTCAGGCGTTTCGATCAACTCCCGATCCGCCGCATGAGCCAGCACCTGAGCCTTCGTTTCACGCACGACCTCTGCGCCGCCTTGGGTGTGATCCCAATGACCATGCGTGATCCAAAGTGCCGTGAGCCGACACATCTCTTTTTTCAATAGAGGCGCCACGTCAGCCCAAACATCTCCAGGCGCATCGATCAGAATCGCCTCTCCGCGCTCCGTCGAGGTCAGCAAATAGGCGTTGGTCTGAATGGGCCCAGCAGGCAGCACGTGCAATTTCATGTGGCCTAACAACACGCTCGGAGCTGATTCCCGCAACTCCAGACAATCTGTCGATCATCAGTCGGCCCGATGGTTATGGATCATTGGAGGACCATCTCCGGGTGTCGCAGCTAACGGCCGAATCGATCACGGGTACGAGTGCGAGGAAGAGCACGAGTCCAAGCGTCAGCGATTCCTCCTGCGTCTCCGTTCCGTTTGCTTCCTGAGTTCCAAATTGAAGATTTCCGGATCCGCTTCTTCCACCTCGAAAATCCTCCCTTGCCACCCTCACGCGCGGGCGGCTAACAAACTCCCCCCTCTCTATGTCGCCAATCAAGTTTGCTGTCCTCGCCGGTGATTACATCGGACCCGAAGTCATGGTGGAAGCACTGCGGGTGCTCGAAGTCGTCGCCCAGCGCGAAAACCTGAAACTCGAGTACTCCCATGCGGATGTCGGCGGCGCAGCCATCGACAAGCATGGCTCAGCGCTCCCTGAGTCCACGCTGCGCACCTGCGGCGAGGCCGATGCCATTCTCTTCGGCTCCGTCGGCGGTCCCAAGTGGGAAAAACTTCCGCCTGCGCAACAACCCGAGCGCGCCTCTCTGCTGCCCCTGCGCAAGCACTTCACGCTCTTCGCCAATATCCGGCCGGGCCTGCTGTATCAAGAACTCACCGACGCCTCGCCTCTCAAGACCGAGCGCATTCCGAACGGCATCGACATCGTGTGCATCCGTGAACTCACCGGCGGATTGTATTTCGGGAAGCCGAAGGAAACAACGACGCTGCCGGATGGTGATATCCAGGCGGTGGACACAATGGTTTACCGCAAGAGTGAGATCGAACGGATCCTCGTGACCGCGATCACCACCGCCCGGGCGCGAAAATCGAAACTCTGCTCGGTCGACAAAGCCAATGTACTCGAGACGTCCGTGCTCTGGCGCAAGACCGTAACCGAGTACTGCGCCAGACATGCGCCCGACATTGCGCTGTCCCACATGTACGTCGACAACGCCGCCATGCAGCTCGCGCGCGACCCCAACCAATTCGACGTGTTCGTCACGGAGAACATGTTCGGCGACATCCTTTCGGATGAGATGGCCGTAATCTGTGGCTCTCTCGGCATGCTTTCGTCCGCTTCGCTCGGCACCGGCAAGAACTCCCTTGGCCTTCCGTTTGGCCTCTACGAACCTGCGGGCGGCACAGCTCCCGATATCGCGGGCAAGGGCGTCGCGAATCCATGCGCGCAAATACTTTCCGCCGCGCTCATGCTCCGTCATAGCTTCGGACTTAACGACGTGGCAAGTCGGTTGGAAGCTGCGGTGAAGAAGACCGTCACCGCCGGCACGAGGACCGGCGACATCGCCTTCGGCAAAACATCCGTCGGGACGAAGGCGATGACCGACGCGATTATCGCGAACTTGAACTAAGCCGGATACATCCAGTCGGAAGTAGCCCCCGTCGTGAGACGGTGGAAGCGCGGTGGAGTGCGCCTGTCATCGGTCCCACGACGATGCTACAAGAATTCTCCGATTTCATGGTGATGGCCAAGCTCCAGCTCCATTCGGAACCGTGGCCTTGTGCAGCGCGCGACGGACCGCAAGGCCAAGCGTAGTCAGCGAATGGGGCTTCAATAGAAGCTCAGCGATTCCTTGCGCGCGGGCCTGCTCTCCGTCGATCGTGGCCGCGTAGCCCGTCATCAAGACTACCGGCAGCTCTGGCCTAAGCTGGAGAATCTGACGCGCGAGTTCGATCCCAGTCATTCCCGGCATCGTGAGGTCGGTGAGCATCAAGTCATAGCTGTCGGGATTGGCGCGGAAGCTCGACAACGCGGTGACTGGATCGTTGTGCACCTCGACACGATAATTGAGGCGCTCGAGAATATTCCGGCCCATTTGACCCAGTGGCCCCTCATCATCCACATACAGCACCCGCTCTCCGTTTCCAGGCGCGACGGACACTGAATCAAACGGCGCAATCGTGTCCTTCGCAACGGTGTGGGCGGGGAAATAGAGCACGAACTCTGTGCCTTCGCCCGGCTGGCTGTAGACCAATACGGTGCCTTCATGGCTCTTCATGATTCCATGAACGACCGACAAACCAAGTCCAGTCCCTTCACCTGGCGCTTTCGTCGTAAAGAACGGCTCAAAAATCCGAGCCACCGTGGCGGCACTCATGCCGTGACCTGTATCCGAAACTGCGAGTCGCACATGCGGGCCTGGCGTCAGTTCCGTATGGGCGCTCGCGAAGTCGAGCGAGACATCAAACGTGTCCACCTTGACATCGAGCCGGCCCGTGCGGCCCTTCATCGCGTGCGACGAGTTGGTCGCGAGATTCACGACAATCTGGTGAATCGAAGTCGCATCGGCGAGCACCCGCGGCACGTTCGGTTCGTAGTGCGTGCGAATCTCGATCGTCGAAGGGATCGTTGCGCGCAGTAATCCCAAAGCCTCCTCAACGACAGATTCCAGACGTATCGGCTCGCGTGATTGCTCCTGTCTGCGACTGAACGCCATAATTTGTCGAACCAGCGTCGTCGCGCGAGTCGCGCCCTGTTGAACTGCCTCCAGATGCGCGTGGACCACCGATTCCTCCGGCAAATCGAGTCGCGCGAGTTCACAGTATCCGCTGATCGCAGTGAGGATATTGTTGAAGTCATGGGCTATACCGCCAGCGAGGGTGCCGACGGCTTCCATTTTTTGCGACTGACGGTACTGCTCGTCGAGATGCTGGCGCTCGATGAATTGCGCCAGCTGCGTGCCCACCGCGCTCAGCAGCGCGTTGGTCTCATCCTCGTGTCGACGGGGTTGGACACTGAAAAACTCAATGACCGCGAGCACCTCATTGCGCAGAATCACCGGGAACGCTGTTCCGCCGAGCAGACCCGCTGCCGCCGCATGCGTCAGCCGGTCGTCTCCCGAACGCGTGCTGGCACCAGCCCAAAAGACGCTGGTTCGGTGATGCAGGATCATCCCGGGATGCCCAACGCCTTCGCCGATCGTCGCGATCCGCGACGCCTGGACCAGCGCCGTCGCACCGGCACCCGGTCTTTCCCAGCTGTCCATATATCGTAGCGTACGCGTGGCCCGATCGGTGGACCAGATGATCCCCACGTTGGACTCGAGTCCGTGGGCGATGATCGCGAGCACGTTCTGCATCGTGGGCTGCGTGGGCTCGGCTTCCGCGAGCGCACGGGTAACCGCGTGTTGCAATTCAATCCGGGATTCAGCGCGCTTACGCTCCGTGATGTCCTGCTCCACCCCCACCGTGCGAATCAGCTTATTGGCGCGATCCAAAACCGACGTACTACGACCTTGGATCCAGCGCACGCGTCCATCGGGACGAACAACTCTAAATTCCCGTTGGGTGCTGCGTCGCTCGGCTTTCGCACCGTCCTCCAATCGCCCAAATTCCTCGCGATCATCGGGGTAAATCAACTTCAGAAACTGGTCGTAGACGGGAACCCCGAGCGCGGGATCCCGGCCATAGAGACGAAACATCTCCGCCGACCACGAAGCGCGATTCGTCACATGGTCCATTTCCCAGCTGCCGATTTTCGCCAGTGACTGAGCTGCGACCAGACTCGCGGAACTCTTCGCCAGAGCGACCTGCTGGACGTTGAGCATCAAGATCACCAAGCCAATCGAGAAACCGAGTACGCGGGCGCACCAGAGCAGCGAAGACCACTCGGGCGAGTAGTGATGGAAAACCATCAGCGGTACAGCGAGAACCACGACCGCATAAGGCACGCTGAAAACAGTTGCGATCAGCGCTCCGGGAAGCCGGCTGCGTCGCCAGAGTTGGAAGAGCCAGGTGACGACTAACACCCGGGACACCGCGACCGGCACAAACATGACGATCAGGTTTATGAATACGCCATAGTTCATCGATCCAATCGCCGGCGCCAGCCAGGCTGGCGGAACAAGGTCATTGAACCAAAAGCGGCTGATCACCACGACCGGCACTCCGGTCAGCAGGTAAACAGGACCAAGCCATCGGGGCAGCCGAATACTCGCGAGGTCAGCGCAGCCCGCAAGCAGACACCAATTAGCCACGAAACAAAGTACATCAGAAACGCAGCACCAGTGCTCGGAGGAGCCACCCCAAGCCCGCACCGAATCAAGGAGGATCGCCGCGCGTGCTGCTTCGAAGATCCAGCACAACGCGAACAGTTTGGTGAACGCACTCTGGCTCTGACGACTGAGCGACAAGAACACGGCGGCGAACGCCAGATGCAGCATGACAATGACGTCATAATACGCCGTGTGCATGGTTTTGAGCGGCCGTCCTCAGCGCGAAGCGCGACGCGTCTCACGGCGACAGGCGGAATTGGAATTCCGGGCGGGGCGCCGTGGTTGGGGAGAAAGGTTTGGGACGAGTCGCGAACGGGTGCGCACTGGCTCTCATATCGGCTCAGCACCGGCCGCACCTAAGCTCTTGTACACACTCTCAGGACCGTAGAACGTGCAGTCCAATTTGTTCTTTCCGCCCGGCAACCCGTCGCATTAGCTGACCGTTCCTCAGAACCGAGTCGTCCTGACACACGTTTCCGCAATGACCTCCGCCCAGATCCGCCAGAGCTTCCTCGATTTCTTCGCCCAGCAGGGCCACACGATTGTGCCGTCGTCCTCGCTGCTGCCGGATTCGCCAGGCCTGCTGTTTACGAATGCCGGCATGAACCAGTTCGTCCCAATTTTTCTGGGCGATCGGAGTGCCGACGTCTCGAAATGGGCCGGAGCCCGGCCCGCGAAAGATACCCGCGCCGCAGATACGCAGAAATGCATCCGGGCGGGCGGTAAACACAACGACCTCGAGGACGTGGGGTTCGACACGTATCACCACACGCTTTTCGAGATGCTCGGCAACTGGTCGTTCGGTGATTACTTCAAAAAGGAGTCACTCAACTGGGGCTGGGAATTGCTCACCAAAGTCTGGGGCATGCCTCCGAAACGCCTGTTCGCGACGATCTATTCGCCCAATAAAGCGAAGGGTGATCCGTCCGATTTCGATCAAGAGGCGTACGATATCTGGGCCGAAATTTTCCGAAAGGAAGGCTTGGATCCCAATGTCCACATCGTTCACGGCAACAAGAAGGATAATTTCTGGATGATGGGCGACACGGGCCCGTGCGGTCCGTGCTCGGAAATTCACTTCAACCTGCTGCCGGGCGACGACGAGACCGCGGGCCGCATTCTCGTCAACGCCTCGAGTCCTCGTTGCATCGAGATCTGGAATCACGTTTTCATCCAGTTCAACGCGAACGCCGATGGCACGTTCTCGCCGCTTGCGGCCAAACACGTCGACACCGGCATGGGATTTGAGCGCGTCGCTGGAATCCATGCGACGACGGGTGGCTTCAAAGACTTCACGAAGGATCCGTCGAACTATGCGGCGGACGTGTTCGCTCCGCTTTTCACCAGAGTCGCTCAGCTCTGCGGCAAGACCTACGGAGCGACGGTTCCGACCAAGCGCGAAGGTCTGACCGACCAGGAGAAAACTGACGTCGCCTTCCGTGTGCTCGCCGACCACGCGAGAACCATCAGCTGCGCAATCGCCGATGGCATCCTCCCCGGCAATGAGGCACGCAACTACGTCATCCGCCGGATTCTCCGTCGTGGGATCCTTTACGGAAAGAAGTTGGGCCTGCCCACGGGTTTCTTTGAGCAGCTCGTCGCGCCCGTTGTCGAGTCATTGGGCTCGGTATTTCCAGAGTTGGTACAACAGCAGGATATCATCCGTCGCGTCATTCGCGGCGAAGAAGAATCGTTTGGGCGAACCCTCGATCGAGGTCTGCAGCTTTTTACCAAGGCTGCCGCCGCAGGCGCAGTCAGCGGACCTGCCGCGTTCGAACTTTATGATAGTTATGGTTTCCCCTTGGACATGACCGAGCTGCTCGCGGCCGAGCGTGGTCTCGCGGTTGATACAGCCGGATTCGAGGTCGAGATGGAGAAGCAACGTGAGCGCGGTCGCGCGGCGCAAAAGAAAGAAATCATCGTGGCGGCGACCGAGGGTGATGCGGTCGCCGACCAGACGCCCACCACGTTCACCGGCTACACTCAGTCTCAGGCTCACGCTCAACTGATCGACACGGTGAAAACGGAGAAGGCCGTGTTCCTGGTTTTCGATCAAACCCCGTTCTACGCCGAGATGGGCGGACAAGCCGGAGATACTGGCACGCTCCTCATCAACGGACAGCTCTTCCACGTGACCGAAACGGTCAAAGACAAGGCCGGCCGACACCTCCACAAGATCGACGCATCTGAACTCGCGAAGGGCGGACCGGTCGCTGGTGCGAAGGCGGAACTCACCGTCGATGTCGCCCGTCGCCGCGCCATTTCCCGCCACCACTCGGCGGCCCATTTGATTCATTGGGCCCTGCGCAAGACGCTCGGCACCCATGTTCGCCAAGCCGGTACATCGAAGACCCCGGATCGCATGCGCTTCGACTTCTCCCACTTCGAAGCTGTCACGCACGCTCAGCTCCGGGAAGTCGAGCAGCTGGTGAACGAAAAGGTCATCGATAATGCCCGCGTTGAGAGCTACGAAACTGAATTCGATAAGAAACCAGAAGGTACCCTCGCCTTCTTCGGCGATAAGTACGGTCGCATCGTCCGCGTCGTCGACATGGGCGGCTACAGTCGCGAACTCTGCGGCGGTACCCACGTCGTCACCACAGGTGAAATCGGTGTCATCAAGATTGTCGCGGAGATGGCGGTCGCTGCCGGCACGCGCCGCATCGAGGCGGTCGCTGGGCAGGCTGCCTTCGATTTTATCTCAACCCGGGAAGCGGCACTGGCAGCGGTTGGCGCGCACCTTTCGGCCGGTCCCCTCGATGTCGCCAAAAAGCTTGAGTCCGTGCTGGCGCATCAAAAGGAGCTCGAGAAAAAACTGAAAGCCATCGAACAGAAAGCCGCGGCAGGCGTCGCGGAAGAACTCGCCAGCAAGGCCGTGCAGCGGGGCGATCTCAAATTTGTCTCCGCCGTTGTGACCACGAGCGATCCCGAGATCCTGCGGTCGATCGGATCCCAAGTCCTGCACAAGATCGGCGAAGGCGTGGTGACGCTCGGCGCCGCCTTTGGCGAACGGGCGAGTCTCGTCGCCTTCTGCTCACCGGCGGCAATCACCGCCGGTCACCAGGCGGGCAAGCTGGTCGGTGAACTCTCCGCCAAACTTGGTGGAAAAGGTGGCGGCAAGCCGGACTTCGCGATGGGCGGCGGTAAAGACGCCTCGAAGCTCGCCCAAGTATTAGGCTAAGGCGTATCCCTGCAGTCGAAGTTCGAGGCAGGCAGCCCGCTTGCGAGCGCAGGAAAGTCCGCAAGCGGACTGCCTCCAAAAGCACCGTGCCGTTCCAATTTACGAGTAGATCTCTCCGAGTGAATGGCTCCGGCTGGGCGAGACTCCTGCCCGAGCCTGCGAGGCGTCGCGAACCGACAGCGTATCGCTAAACTCATTACGCCGTCGTTCAACCGGCCCAGCGTTCCAACACGCGCACCAGTTCGGCGCTGCGCAGTGGTTTGCTGAGATAATCGTTCATCCCGACCTTCATGCAGCGGGTGCGGTCGTCTGCCGTGGCGTTCGCGGTGATGGCGACGACGGGAGTGCGGGAATCGCGACGTCGGATCTCGAGAGTCGCTGACCATCCATCCATCTCCGGCATGAGGCAGTCCATGAAAATGAGGTCGTACGCATTAAGGCGCGCCTTCGCCACCGCTTCAGCCCCGTTCTCGGCAAACTCCACGATGCAGCCAATCTTTTTCAGCATGGCGCCCACCACCACGCGATTCACGCTATTATCTTCGGCGACCAGGACGCGCAGACCGCGGCGGCACGGCTTGCCGGCATCCATTCTGGAGGCGCCCTCCACAGACGCGTCCATCGGGCCTTCGTGCAGCGCTTCGAGTACCTGGTCGGGGTGAACGACCGGTTTGACGACCAGACCGGTAAACTCTGAAGGAAATGGGGACGACGACTCGCGACGATGGTTGGGCGGAAGCAGCAGAATTTGACGCAGCCCACGCAGTTCAGGCAGGGCCCGCACACTCTTGACGAAGTCTCCCTCGCCGGAGCTCGCGAGCGAGTGGTCAATCAGCGCAATCCCGAAGGGCTCGTTCACGGCTGCAGCAGTGCGTAAACGCGCGATCGCATCCACGGCATTCGTCGCGATCTCGCAGGTCATGCCAATGGACTCCAACAGCCCCTTCAAGGCCTCAGCGGCGACCGGCAAGTCGTCGGCCACCAGTACGCGAATCGCGGGACCTGGTTCGTGCGGCAGGGGCAGTTGGTCGACCTGCATTGGCACGGTCACCCAAAACGTAGACCCCAGGCCCTGTTCGCTCTCCAAACCAATTTGCCCCCCCATCAGCGACACGAGGCGCTGACTGATCGCGAGTCCCAACCCCGTGCCGCCGAATTTGCGCGTCGTTGACGCATCGGCCTGAGTGAATTTCTGGAAGAGTCGGACTCGCACTTCCGCCGGAATACCAATGCCTGTATCCGAAATCGAAAAACGAAGCCAGGCCCGCGCGTCTTCACTCTCGGCTTTGTGCCGGGTGACGCGAACGAGAACATAGCCCTCGTTCGTGAACTTCAGCGCGTTGGAGACCAGGTTGAGGAGCACCTGACGCAGTCTCGCCGGATCGCCGAATACGGCTGAGGGCACATCCGGCGCGATATCGAGCACCAGTTCGATCTGTCGATCTTCCAGTCGCGCGGACGCGATTTTAAGCACCTCAATAACGGGCTGCCGGAGTTCGAAACGCGTGTGCTCCAGCACCACTTTACCTTCGTCGATCTTCGAAAAATCCAAAATGTCATTGATGATCGCGAGCAAGGCTTCGCCTGAAGCGCGGACCGTCGTCATATATTCCCGCTGTTGGGCGTTCAGGGGGGTATCGAGCATCAACTCGGCGGAGCCGATCACGCCGTTTAGCGGGGTTCGAATCTCGTGGCTCATGGTGGCCAGGAATTCGCCCTTGGCGCGGTTAGCGGAATCAGCCGCTTCCTTCGCCTCTCGCGCCTGCTGCGCCAAGGTCCGCTCCAGCGCCAATTCCTTGGCCTGGCTCGACCGCTCGCGATCCCGCTGCAATCGCCGGGTGTGACCCCGCCAGTAGAGCAATCCGGCCAGCGCAATCACCAGCATCCCGGCCGCGAGAACGAAGGTCGGGGACTGCCACCACTGCAGAACCACACCTCGACCAAAGGGTTCGGCCAACTCGGTTTCCGCCCGCAGGGTCCATGACGAGACCGCGGCCGAGGCAGCAAGCAACTGACGAGGCCAACGATCGTTCCGGGAGGAGATCACAAAGTCGGTTCTACCGTATCGAATTCCTTAACACAAGCGATGTTCATCAACGTGATTGGGTGGAACGAGATGAATACGACTGAACGCCGGCCAGCCAAAGCCAGAAAGCCGCGGCCACGAGTAAAGAAAATGGCAAAATCAGCACCGCACGCTGCAAACTGCCATAGTGATCAGAGAGCCAGCCCACGATTCCTGGTGACCACAGGTCGCCAAAAAAGTGGATCGCAAAGATCGACGCCGCCATCGCCGCCGCCCTCTGCGCCACGGGCACAGTCTCGAGGATCAGGGTGTTCACGGGCCCGGTGGGAAGGAAAAGGAAAAACATAGAGCCGACCAATGCCGCGCGGGACAATCCCGGATCGGGCAAGAGGAAGGCAGCAAACGCCATCGGCACCGCAACGACCCCGCTTAAACCCAAGATCCAGGCATATCCTGCCGGACTTCGTTTGCGCCAGGCCGAACCGGCAAATCCTCCCACCAGTGTAGCAAGCAATCCGGTCACAACCAGCGAACCTCCGAAAAACTGACCGGCGGCCGCGAACTCCATATGATGGACCCGGTGCAGAAAGGTCGGCGCCCAGAGCGCGAATCCGCCCATCGCGAACGTCTGCGCAGCATATCCAGCCACGACGAGCCGGTACTCCGGAAACTTCAGCAGCGTGAGGTAAGTCCGCCATCCCGACTTCGCTGCGACGTCCGAACCCGCCTCCATCCCGCCACGTGGAGGTTCGCGCAACAAGAATAACAAAAGCGCAATCGCCACTCCCGGATAGCCCGCCCACAGAAACACGGCGCGCCATCCGAACTTCGCTGCGATCGTGCTGCCGATGACATACCCAAGTGCCGAGCCGACCGGGATCGCCAGACAAAAGATCGAGATCGCCATGTTCCGCCTCTTCGGCGGGAAGAGATCCGCAATCCATCCAGGGCTGATCGTGCCGAAACTGGCTTCACCCAACCCGACCATCGCACGAAAGATGATGAGCGAAACGAGCATGCTGGCATGTCCGGTCAGCAACGTGCCCAAGCTCCAGACCGCCACGCCCGCCGCCACCAACCACCGTCTGGGCCACCGATCGCCCAAGTATCCAAAAATCGGCGCCGTCAGGAAATAGCCGAGCATGAAGGCGCTCTGGAGAGTCCCTAGTTGCTCGTCGCTGAATCCCATTTCAATCTTCAACGGCGTCAGGACCGACGCCAGCAGCTGCCGGTCGAAGTAGTCCAACAAATTGAGCCCAGTCAGTGCCGCCAATGACGCGCGAGGCCACAATCTGCGTTCGTTATTCAATCCTCCTCAGCCAAGCGGGACGGCTCCGAGTTGGAAAGTCTCAAACCGAAGCAAAAGGAAAGCCGGCGCGAATAGTGCGCCGGCTTCGAAAACGAGCCCTCAGCTCGAATCAGAACTTGAACGACACGCCCGCGCGGATGCCCTGCAAGCTGCTGAGATCGATGCGGGTCGTGTACTTCGAAGTGCCGTCAGCACTGACCGCGTCCTGATCGAAGTCGCCGCTGCTTTGATACACGGCTCCCAGATACAGCCCGGCCGTGTCATTGATGGCGAACTGCAGACTGGCGTCGGCATAATAGCCGGCGAGGATCGTGCTGTCGGTGTCGCTGATGAATTCAGCGATCGTGTCGCCCGTGTCAGGTTTGAAGGTCTGGGTGACTTGATAAGCGGTACCCGCATACACGAGCACCGCACCGCCGCTGACCATGGCGGAGAACCGGGCTGAGATGGGTACGAACAGCGAGGCGCCGAGTCGGAAGCTCATGTAGGCACCCCGGAGTTTCGAGCTGGTGCCAATTGCGCCGGTCATCAACGACGTCGTCACCGTGCGCGAGAGCACATCGCTGCCAAGCAGGGGCGTAGTATCGATGCTACCAGCAAAGCTCGGACCAGCGAACGGCGCGATCGGAGCGGCTTGGCCTCCCAAAGAGTAAAGGTCCGTCGTGGTCGTCACCATGGCCGACAAGCTCCCCGTGGATGCCGTCGAGATCTGATTGATGCTCATCCCGCCTACGATACCCCACTTCATCCGGGTGCCAAAGACACTGCCGAGGTCGCGGTCAAGTGAGAGCTCGACGCCGAAACCGGAGGGCGGATCTTTTGGTGCGAAGGTTGTTTCGTTCGTCAGCGCGGCATACGTGTGCATCGCCACGAGACCCGTCGGATTGCCCTGGGCGTCAATCGTCTGACTGTCGTTCTTGAAAGCCCATTCGTTCGTCCTGCCGTCCGGGGTGATCGGATCCGGATTGCCCGAAGGATTGATCAAGGTGCGGCTATCCGCGACGACGTACCCATCATGATAAAGTCGGTTTGCCGGGCCGGTGGCACCTTCAAGAATTGAACTGGAGAGCAACGAGCCGTTTCCACCGAAAGATGTCTTTACGCCACTGATCCCTCGGAAACCCAGCTTCACCGCAAACTTCGGGATGTAGAGCACCAGATCATCATCCAGTGGCGCGAAGTCACCCAGCGGTGATTCATCCTGAGCGCGCACAGCGCAAGTTGCGATAAACAGCACGCACAGCGCGCGACAAAGGAATTTCATGAGCAAGTGAGGAGCGAAGCCTTGGACGGGCAAAAATTCGAAAGGTTTCCCTAAAGATTCGGGACCGCTCTGCCGCAGTCAACGCGAGATTCTTCGATGTGCTCCGGGTCTCGAACCTGCGTTGACATCGGCCACGGCTCCGTACCCAAGATGGTCTTTGAACGCTGTCCTTTGGTCCCTTGCCTTTCCTCCCGCGTGAACAAACTCGCTCTTCGCGACCTCATTTTGACCCAGCTTCGCAGCGAACTTGCGCTGCAAACCCGCGCCGCCCAGCTGTCGCGCGACGAGGCGATCAGCGAAGAAAGCAAGCCGGAGAACCAGTACGACATGCACAGTCAGGAGGCGGCTTACCTCGCGGAAGGTCAGGGCCGACTCGCCGCCGAGATCGCCGCCAGCATCGCGCTGTACGAGACGATGGTGATTTCGCCTGTCGAGTCCGACAGCGGTGTGGTGGTCGGAGCGGTCGTTGCCGTGGAGCACGCGGAGAGGCGAACTTCGTACTTCATCGGACCGCGAGCCGGTGGACTGGAGATTGGCATCGAGGGCACGACCGTACTGGTCCTGACACCACAGTCCCCACTTGGTCGTGAATTGCTGGGCAAACGCGTAGGTGACTCGGTCCGGGTTCAAACGCGCACGGGATTTGTCACTCACCGGGTGGTCGAGGTTACTTAGCTCAAATTCAGCAATGATATAGCCGCGCCCTGAGACCATCGCCCTGGCATGTCCCTGAGCCCAACCACCCCCGCTCACCAGCTGCCTACTTCGAACTCCCCGCAGAGATACCCCTTAGACTTCTGGCTGATTGAGGCTG
>JBDSPT010000356.1:0-6959 GCA_039930205.1 Opitutus sp.
CGACGTGACTCCACGTAGCGCCGTGATCGATACTCACGGCGAGGTAATTGCCGTTCCACGGATGCTCGGAGCGAGGCCAGCAGGCCCGCGGCGGCACCCGTACGCCAAACGACGCCACCAGCACCCCGCTGCGGAGCTCGATCAAGTCCGGATCGACGACGGCGCCGATGAACTCCGTCGGGTTGTTCTCGATGAGATTGCCGTGCTTATCCTTCACGCCCCGGAACATCTCGGCCCAATTCTCCGTGCGATAGACATCGAGGCCGGCGTAAATTCGAGGATACGCTGGCACCCACGTTTTGCCCTCATCATCGGAGTACGTCTCACGCTGCTCCTGACCGGTGCGCATCTGACAAATCAGCCGACCCTTGTGCGGCCCGTGATTAAGTCGCGCAATGACCGGCTCGTCGAATCCCTCTGTGCCGACCGTCGGGTCCACGGCGATCGTACTGATCAATTCCCAATGCCGGCCGCCATCGGTCGACTTGACCAGCAACGCGCGCGTTTTGCGCATCGTCGCCATGTAGGCTGATGGCGCCGTGTCGCCTTCGAACCAGCCGTAGATCGTCGTCAACAAATCCCCGTTTGGCAGCTCGAGAATGCGGCGATGCAGTCGGACCGCGGTGTGCGGGTGTCCGCCGTCGTCCGAGGATCCGGTGAAATTCACGCCCGGCAGGTTGAACGTCACTTCGATTGGACCTTCCACCGTTTTCCAATCGTCTTTGGAAACATAAAGCTGCCCCGCTCCCTCGCCCTTCTTCTTCCCCGGAACGACGTAGGTATCGAGCGCAATGATCGATCCATTGCGGAGCTGAACCGCTCCACCTTCCATGTTGAGGCCGTTCTCGTTGGGCTTGAGCGGCAGGTCAGTCCACGTCTTCCCGTCGTCGCGCGAAATGACCGTCCCCATCGCCCAGCGCGACGCATAGCGCTCGGCCGGGAAAGACTTCCCGGAGGTTTGCGACTGCACGATGATCGCGCCCGTCCGGGTGATCACCATCGAAGGCTGCAGGCCATCTTCGAGCACAAGCCGTTCATCGCCAAACGTGAGATGAACGCGCGGATCGTTCAGCAGCACCTGAGGGGTATTCCTGGCGTGGTAACCAGAACCTTGAGACGTCGCCTGACCACACAGACTTCCGGTCAGCAACGCGCCAACCACAAACAACCGAATCGAATTTAGGGGTAGTTTCATCATAAGAGTTTGAATCGTCTTGTAGCAGGGAGTCTGCGCGTGGGGGAGTTCGTCCACTCGCTCACCCGACTGGGTGAAAACTCCCCCGATTCTTTGCATTGTCATGGCGAGAAGCCGAGCGACGCAGCAATCCATCTGAAAATTCCAGCGGGATTGCCGCAGTCGCGAAGGCTCCTTCGCAATGACCGCCTGAGTGGTCGGTGTTTACACAGTCTGTCACGCTCGTAGCCAGGTTGACGTTTCGGAGAGATTTTCAGGAAGTTCGCCATTGTCGGCGGAGATCATGGGCGACGGTTTGTGCGTCCAGCCAGGTGTCGCCGAAGCAGCTGAGTCCGTACGCCGGCGCCGCGTGACCCAACTCTGGCACCGCGAGCACCGGCGCAATTGCCCACTCGTGCCTCAGGTGACACAACAACGCGCCTGAGTACTGCAGCCAATCGAGATACTCCGGGGTTCGCCGACCCGTGCGGCCACGTACCGGAATCTGGCAATGGTGTCCGTTGAATGGACGAAGGTGAAATTGCGTGGCGGCTTCGAGAAGTTCGGTGGGCTCCTTTAAGCGTTCCCACAGCTGGTCGCGCGCAAGGTGCCGCACCACCGCAAAGTGCGAGTGATCGAGACACAGCGGTAACGACGTCCTCGTGGCCCGACGAAATCCGCGCGCCAACGCCTGCGTTGCCTCAGGTGTTTCCGTGAAGGTATCGCGATGCGTCTCGATCGCGTAAGGCAACTCCAGATCTCGCGCGACGTCACGGATGCACACCGCGAGTGAAACCATGTCCGCGAGTTTCGAATCGAAATCTCCGAGCTGCACATCGATCGCCAAAGCGCCGAGTGCCTTGGCTGCTTTCAACGCTGGCTCGACTTTCGGTTTCTCCGTCAAGCTGGTCACTGCCAGGTAGCGCAAGTCACCGCGGCCTGCGACCTCAGGAATCGGCGGGGAGAAAACGCCGTCAAATCTCGCGTCACGGATCGCCGCGAATTTTTTCTCCCAGCTCCACTCGCGTGCCTTCGTCGGGTATTGGCGAAGTGACCAGAGCGTGGCGAAGAGCCAAAGCTCGCGTGGCGATCGAGAGACCGGCGCTCTTCGATTCATAGGCAACGTCAGCTGGAGGCGATCGGACGAATCGCGAGTTCGATGCAGGCCACGGTGATCGGCTGGGCGCCGCCATTTTCGACCACGACTTGATTCCATCCCTGGCTGACGAGGGAAATCGGGAAGCGAAAATCATACCCTCTGTTCTCGAGCGCATGGTGCGTGAGCGATCCACACGGGAACAGCAGTCGGTCGGTAGCCGTGTGTTCGATCACCGGCCAGCAGCGGTTGAAGGATACCGGCATCTCGGCAAACGACTCGTCTGCTTTCAGCACGACCTGCACGACGAGCTCAAGCTTTTGGTCCGTCGGTTCCGCCATCATCGGGATGCGAAACGGATGACTCGAACCTGCCAGCAACACGACGGGAAGCTGCGGCGGCACCTCAAACGGCGGATGAATCACCGCATTACCCCAAGTGGAGAACGAGTAATGTTTGGGCTTACCCAACAGAAATTCCGCGCGATGCACATCGTGCAGCGTGGTGTAGTCTGAAATGACACCGGGAACGCGCGCCTGGTCGGTGCAGTAGAAATTAAACCACTCAATGCCATCGATCCCCAATGCGTGTTTGCCGGCCGCATTCGCATGCAATGCTTCGCGACTCGAGGAAATGTAACGAACCCTTTGCGTTACATTGTGCTCGGGTGACCGCGTGGTCAGAACGTTGGCTCCGTCCTCGATGACGCCGTAGATCGCCACGTCGTCACCCAGCGCGCGGCGCAGGTCGTCGTGAGGCATCTCCCAAGATGTGCACCAGAAACCTGATGGGCTGACGAAATCAAGCGTGCCGTCCCGGCAGAGCGTCACGACATCAAGGCCGATGCTTTTCAGCATTTCCAGCGCCCCCGGCACGCGCAGACCCAGCGGATACGGCCGGCCGGTTTTCTTCGCCCGCTGCTGCGTCAACGCCCGCACCTCTCGCAGCCAATCGCTCATCATTGCGACCGTTTGGGCGCTCGCATTGGGTTCGCAGCAGAGAGGATTCCGCAACCAATCCAGCTCGAGTCCCTCGTAGTCATAATCCTCCACCACCTCCTTGATCTGCGCGAACATGAAGGCGCGCACCTCCGCCTTCTCGAAATTCAACGCTGTACGATACGACGGATCACGCATCGTCGGCGAATACGCGCTGCGCGAAAGGCGCATCGCGGGATTCTTCAACAAGGGAGCGTTGAAGAAACTGCCCTCGATATTCCGGTGGCCGTGGAAGTCATTCATCCGGATGCTGACCCACGGTGACACCTTGTTCTCCCGGCATGCCGCCGCCGCTTCCGCCAGCCAGTCGACCTTCGCGTCCAGCAAATCCTGATACAGATTCATGAACGCCATGATGCGATCGATGAACTTCTCCTCCTCCCCTTTCTCCGTGATGCCCTGGCAGATCGCGTGACCGCGAAAGTATTCGCGATCACCGCGACGATATCCGTCGAGAATCGTGGGAATGACCTTGCTCGGGTACCAGGCCCGCGAGGCATTCGCGTTGACGAGAAACGTGTCGACCCCACTCGTCGCCAGATTCTCGACAAACCGGTGAATCGCCTTCGCCTTGAACGGTCCGCCCACGGAGGCTGGTTTCCCGTCCACCTCCTGCAGGTGAAAATCTTCCGGCTGCCATTTTTCCGGATTATAGAAGAACACACACGAATCTCCGTTGAAGAGATTGCGATGCTGTCGACTGACCGGATTGCCCAAGGTGACAGGGCGTGAGCCCACCGGCTCGTTCGCGGAGGTGAGCCGCTGGGGAAGAATCGCGGCAGTGGCTGCGCCGACGGCTGCGGTGCGGAGGAATGCTCTTCGAGTATTCATGATCGTCGTTCCAGCTACTCTGTCAGGTGCACCCAGCGTTATCGATGACTGATCTGCGAGACGAGGCCCGTCATCGGTGAGCCTAACGCCATCACAGCCGAACCTTGATGACCACCTTCTTGACTGCGCCCGGAGCCGCGACAGCGCAGCAGGGTTTGTGACCATCCTGCGGCCAAAGCACCGCGAAATCGCCTACTCGCAAATGGAGAGGCGCATCGTCAGGACCCTGGTACAACGCCGCGTCGTTGCCGGAGCTGTAGGGGGTCGTGACCTCAAGGCGATCCAGCGTCGCCGTGTAGATCCGTTCTTCGCCGGCAGCGATGTACTGAATATCGGCATACAACCGATGCGACTCGAACTGCTTGGTCGAAGCGGGCGCGGTTTGATAACTCTGCACGAGCGCGAACAGGTTATCGCCGTCCAGCGTCACGCGACCGTCGATGTTGGTCGGATCGAATCGGGCAAGGTAATCAAACGCCTGTTGGAATCGTGGACCGAGCCCGTGGTAGATCGCGGCGTGCGTGAGATTATCGTAGATCATTTTGGGGTACCGGTAGCTGTCGCACTGCAATCCACTGACCGCACGCGAGCGCGCTCCCTACTTTAGCGTAAGCCCAGGCGTCTGCGAGAGCACGTTGCATTCGCATAAGGGCAGCGGAGAGAAGAAAAAAGCCGGGACGTGTGACGTCCCGGCTTGAAGGTTCACACCCGTCTTAGAACCGGTAGGTCGCCGACAGCGAGATCGTGCGGGGTGGGCTTGGGTCAACGAAGTAGGCGTTCTGGGCGCCGAGCGCGTAGGCTTCGTCGAGCGCGTTGTCGACGTTACCACGCACGAACCAATGATTGTTGATCTTGTAGGAGGCGAAGATGTTCACGAGATCGCCTGGCTCCGGCACGATGAACGCAGGATTCGGCGTGATGCCCGTGACGTAAGCGCCGGTCGCGAGTTTACGACCGCTGATGCGGACGTAACCAGCACCGAACGAGAACCCTTTCATCGAACCCGACTGCACTTCGTAACGGCCGACCAAGCTCACCTGGCCCGTGTACGAATTGGCAACGTCGTTGCCGGCCTGATCCTTCACCTTGCCGTGATAGTAGGTGCCGATGAACTGCAGACCGGGCACGGGTGAGTAGGCCAGATCGAAGTCGTAGCCCTTCTGGGACGTCGAACCGATCGGAGCCAAGTAGCTGATTCCGTCCGGACGAACGCCGGCGAAAAACGACTGATTCGTCAGTTCGAGTTTGTAGATCGAGAACGTCGACGAGATGCGTCCGTCGAAGAACGCCGTCTTGAATCCGACCTCCTGGCCTTTACCGACCGCTGATGGCAGGATGTTGAGGTTGACATCGCGGGCGCTGGTCGGAGCGAAGGTGGTGGATTCCATCGCATAAATCACGGCTTCCTTCGTGATATTGAAGACCGCCCCGTAGCGATGGAGGTTGTCCGAACCGTTGACGGGAATCCCAAACACGTTCGCGGCCGTGTTGGTGATGTTGTTGATCTTGATTTTGCTGTGCGTGAACCCGGCGACCAGGGTGAGACGCTCAGGAATCACGTTGACCGTTTCCTGGATGTAAGCGTTTCCGCGATACGTGGTCGACTGAGACCCGGGATTGACCGCGGAAAAGCTGCTCAGAGGCGGAGCGAAAATATTGTCGAGACCCGGATTGTTGATCGGAATGATCCTGGTGGGGAACACTCCGGCTGGAAACCCGAGAATACGGTTCTTACCGACTTCATCGCTGTAGCTCGCGCCGAACGTGGTCTGAGCCGTGATTCTGCCGAACGTGTGCTTTCCGTTCACGTCGACTTGCGCGATCGAAAAATCGAGCTTCTGGTCGTTCTTGCGCGCGCCAATGGTCATGGTCTGGTTGACCCAGTTGATGCCCCCCGAAGGGAAGACAATGGAGCCGAGACGGGAGAACCACCAACGCGTGGCGGCGACCTTCAGATCCCAGTTGTCGCTGAGTTTTTGAATCAGAACGAAACGAACGCCACGACGGTGGAAGTTCTCCATCGCGTTTCTCGCGAAATACGCTTCGTCCCGTCCGGCCCCCGTGTAGAGCTTGCCGGTCGGGGTGACAAAGCTGTTCGCATTCGGGATATGATCGAGCTGCTGGTAATCATAAGCGATGCGGACAACGGTGTTCTTATACACCATCTGGAGGGTCGGATGATAAATTTTCCGATCGTCAGTCATGTTCTTGAACGCGGTGTCACCCTCTTGTTGGGCAGCCACAATGCGATAGCTGAACTTCATGTCGCCGATGCTGCCGAGCGGACCGGTGAAATCTCCTTCCACGCGGCGCATGCCATGTTCGTTAGCACGGACAGTGAGGGAATATTGCGGACGCGTGAGCGGGATTTTCGAGGTGGTGAGGACCGTGCCGCCAAGTGACGCGTTCAGATAGAGCGTCGCGGCCGGACCACGCAGGACGGTGTACGAATCGAGATTAACGTTATCGAGGTAAGGCGCGCCATCGGGCATTTCGTCGAGCAGCGGATAACCAATACGAGTGCCGCGCATGGCGAACGACTCGCCGGTGAAAAAGTTTGAGACACCCGCGTACTGCAGGATGTTGGACGACTCGACCGCGCCGATGTCGTCGATCAAATCGCGCGTAACCAACGTGACCGCTTGCGGGATTTGCAGGAGCGATTCGTTGGTTTTGAACCCCGTCGCAGCATTGCTGGAGGTGTAACCCTTACCCTGGGTCGAGCTCACCTCGAACTTCGACATGATAACGGGCTGATCGCCTCGGGTGTCATTTGCCTGCTGATCCGAGGTGGTCTGGGCCAAGGTTGCTGAAGAGACGGCGAGGAATGCCGTGCACGCCGCTAGCAGTCGTCGACATC
>JBDSPT010000357.1:0-4639 GCA_039930205.1 Opitutus sp.
TGCCAGCTTTTGCGCCCACGGAGGTTCGGCGATACTTCCACTTATCGATTGAGTTGGCCCGGCTGTTTTATGGCGTGAGCGCCGAGGGAATCAAAGTGGCGGACGACGCGATCGACCTCGTGCGCGAGGATGGGACGCGGGCTGCTCACATTCCGCTACGTGATTATCAGCTGATCGACGTGAATTGGTTTTCGGCGTGGGACTCTCCAAAGAACCCGCGAATCAGTCTGTCGACGGTCTACAACTACGCGTCGATGCTGTCGTCGGGCTCAGAGGAGGAGAAAAAGGCGGCGACAGAATTCTTCGCGCAGCCCGACTTCGCTGAAGCCATCGTGCTGATCGGGCCCGTGGATCCACTTTTGCAGGATTTGAGTCCTACGTCATTCGATGAGACGCCCGTGCCGAAAGTCGGAGTCCACGGCAATCTGCTCAAAATGATCGTATCCGGAACTTACCTTCACCGGTTGCCGACTGGGAGAGGGGTGGCCTGGTGCGATTTCGTCGTTGCGCTGGCGTTGACCGTTTTGGTGGCCGGTTTAGCCACCGCCGGCGGTCCACGCAGCCGGGCCCTGAAATTCAGCGCGGCAGGTGCGCTCATTGGCTATGTCGCATTTGCGTTCTGGATATTTAAAAGTGGCAATTTGATATTACCAGTGACGCTTCCGATCGGCGCGGGACTGACGACGAGCTTCGCGGCGATCACTCTGCAGCTCGTGCGCGAAGAGCGCCAGAAAGGGCGGATCAAGGGGATGTTTGGCACCTATGTCTCGCCGCAATTGGTCGAGCGCATGGTGGAATCAGGCGATGATCCCCAACTTGGCGGGCACGACAGTGAGATCACTGCTTACTTCAGCGACATCCAGGCCTTCTCGACGTTTTCCGAAAAGTTGGAGTCGGGCCCGCTGGTCGAACTGATGAACGAGTACCTCACCGCGTGCACGGATATCTTGCAGGATGAGGGTGGAACGCTCGACAAGTACATTGGCGATGCGGTTGTCGCCATGTTTGGCGCCCCGATCGCTCTGCCGGATCATGCATATCGGGCGTGTGTGGCTTCACAACGAGTGCATCAAAAGATTGTGGAGCTGCGTTCCAAATGGAAGGACGAGGGTGGCAAGTGGCCAGAAGTCGTAACGAGAATGCAATCGCGCATCGGTCTGAACACGGGAACGGCCACGATCGGCAACATGGGTAGTCGCACGCGTTTCAACTACACCATGATGGGCGACAACGTGAATCTCGCCGCACGCATGGAGAGCGGCGCGAAGGCTTACGGCGTTCACACCATGGTGACGGAGACCACCAAGCTCGCGTGCGAAAAATTCGGCGGTGATCGTGTCGTGTTTCGGTTTCTCGACCGGATCGTGGTGAAGGGTCGAACCCAGCCGGTTCCGGTGTACGAAATTGTCGGTCTGTCCGATGATATCGTTGAAGCGAGCAGAGAGTGTCTTCGCTTGTTCGATGCGGGGATGAAGGACTACCTGTCAAAAAACTGGGACGCGGCGGTCACGATGTTCGAGCAAAGTGCGCGTCTTGAACCGAATTCGCCGGAGCGCTTCGCATGGGTGGAGAGCAATCCCTCGCTCGTGATGATCGAACGATCTCTCCAGATGAAACTTCAGGCCCCGGCCGCAGATTGGGACGGCGTGTACGTGATGAAAGTGAAGTGAGTTGCCGTCCGCTGTAGTGGCGCCGCCGTACGTCATCGCGGGATGGAGCTAAGGCTTTGACATCGCTCCGGCCAATCGGCTCTTTGGCCATTCGAAATCGATCGTGATAACGCAATGCCATCTCTGCCAGTGAGCCATTCCGCTGCGACCGGACGTGCGACGCGAAAGTCGACTTGGATTGTATTCGGCCTGTTGTTCACCATCGGGATGGTGTGGGCCACCTACACTCAGCACGTGTGGGAGGATTTCTATATCACCTACCGCGCGTCCAAGAATCTTGCGACGGGCAACGGATTCACTTTCACGGTGGGAGAACGCGTTCACTCGTATACGTCGCCGATCGGCGGCTTGTTGCCGGCGCTGGCCAGTTTGCTGACGGGAAACTCCTCCGACCGCGTCGCGCTCTGGCTGTTTCGTTTGATGAGTACGGCGGCTTACGCGGGCGCAGGCGCGTTCCTGTGGCGGCTCGCCCGGCGCATGTACGTGGGACTGCTTCCGGCGGTTTTCCTCGTAGCGATGGTCGCGACGGATGCGAAGATGATCGATTTCAGCACCAACGGTATGGAAGCGCCATTCGTCCTGCTGTTTCTGACGTGGACGTTTTACGCGTTGTTTGTGGTTCCTCCGAGGGCAACGTTGCACTTGGGCCTGGCTTGGGGCGGGCTGATGTGGAGCCGGCCTGACTCGTTCATCTATATCGGGGCGCTCGCGTTAGGAACACTTCTGTTCAGTCGAGCCCGACCTTTCCTCGCCACGCGGGTGAGCATGCTGAAACAGTTCTTCGCGGCCGGTGGCATCACGGCGCTGTTGTACGCGCCGTGGTTGATCTGGGCGTGGTCGTACTACGGCTCACCCATACCGCACACGATTGTCGCCAAAGGCTTGTTCAAGCCGGTTATGACCTTCGGTGGCTTCGTGAAGGCGATCGGAGATTTCCCTTTCAAGATCGTTCGCGACGGAGCAAGTCTCGCGACCACGTTCATGCCCCCTTACGGCGTGACCACCGGATGGCATCCCTGGGCGGTAAAAACCTCGTTCGGATTGGCGCTCATTGCGCTCGTCCTCTGGATCGTTCCCAAGGTGCGCTGGGAGGTGCGCGTCGTGTCATTCGCGTTCACGATCGGGCATTTCTACCTCAACTATCTGGCTGGCTTTCACTCTCCGTGGTACCTACCGACGCTCACTTTGCTGGCTTTCATGGCGATCACCACCGTGCTTAGCCAACTCGATGTCGTCTCCGCGTCACGAGTACAGTTGGACCGCATTGGCCGAACGGGTTGGCGCCGCGCTTTGATCGGAGTGGCAACGCTGCTACCGGTGAGCGCGCTGGTTTTGACGGGCTTTGCTGCGTTCGAGATGAAGTGCTCGCAAAGTCTGAGCGAAGACGGCAACCGTCGGGTGCTGGGCCAGTGGTTGAAAGCCAACGCGGCGACGCCCCATGACACCGTGTTTCTGGAGCCGCTTGGGTACATCGGTTTCTTTTCGGGACTGAAGATGTATGACTATCCCGGTCTGTGCTCGCCTGAGGTGGTCGCGGTCCGCCGGAAGATTCCGCGGATTGGAAATTACACGGAGCACTGGCCTGAACTGATCGCCTACCTCGCGCCCGATTGGGTCGTGATGCGTGATTCAGAAATCGAGGTCGTCAGTCGCAATGCTCCTGAGCTCCTGACCAAGTACTATCAGCGTCAGCGGGTTTTCGATGTGCGCGATAAAATCAAAGCCATGCCCTTTCTGCCGGGCCGCGGCTACTTAGACTTTGACGCGCACTTCGAGGTGTTTCGGCGTAATGCTGAAATCAGTCGATCCGACTTTCCCATCCACGCTCCGATCACCGTTCCCTCACTCATCGAGAAGCAGAGCTGGACGGGCCCGGCGTACTTCAGCGAAGGCCATATCGCAGCGCATGCACCCTCTTTGATTAGTACCGAGGTGCCGACCAGCGCGCGCAAGATCATTGGTTCCTTCGGCTTTTTCCCAGGCTCGTATGAGAAACCTCAGGACAGCACGGAAGGAGCGGATTTCACTGTAACCCTCGTTGCGAAGGACGGGTCAAAACGGGAGATCTTCACCACCCGGTTGAATCCCAAGGAGAATCCTGACCATCGTGGCGACCAGTGGTTCAGCGTCGAAGTGCCTGCGTCGGAAGGCAGCACGGTTGAATTCACGACGAATCCACTTCCCGGTAAATCCAACGCGTACGGTTGGACTTACTGGAAGGGACTCAATTTCGTGCTGACCCGATCTTGAGCACTTAGGCGTCTGATCGGCCTGCGCGTGGCGGCATGGTCAACGGGCCGGTGCGCGACGGCATTGGAGCCATATTCGGGGCAGAAAGTCCGGTCACGAGATCTGCGATTGCGACCCCTTTGCCGGTGCGGAAGCATTCGTTCGCGGCAATGCCGACGAGAATAGCCGCTGCTCCGCCGCGTTCGTCTGACGCGCGCTGATATTTGTCGGTCGGGGCGCTGGGGAGAAAAATTTCATCGAGCATGACTTTGTCTCCACCTCCGTGGCCGCCTGCCCCGGTCCATGGCTCTATCATTCGCGCCGCACTCCGCAACGGGAACACACGCGTGGTCACTCCACCTGGCGAGATGCCGCCCTGCACCGTGTCAGTGCCGTTCACGTACACCTGTTCGACGATCGTGTGCTCGAGTCGACCGAGAGTGCCATTGAACACGATCGTGTATCCCTCCCATGCATTGAAGGCGTTCAGTGAGTACGACATCGTCGCGCCGTTATCGTACTTCACGAGCACGTTCATGGTATCCTCAATGTCGATGCCTGGCCGCCAGACACATTGATCGCGGAAATAGCCGTCATGCTTCTCCTGATCGAGGTACAGCGACTTGAGTCCGGGATTCGCCGAGAGATCCAGGTAGAAGCTGCACTTGTCTTTTTCCGTACAAGTGTGGCAGCGCTCATGATGACTTTTGAGCCCGAATCGTTTCGCCATTTCGGGAGTG
>JBDSPT010000358.1:0-5555 GCA_039930205.1 Opitutus sp.
TTTACAGTTTGGTCGGGCGAGATCGTGAGCGAAGCCGGCATCCTCCTCATCGCGCTTTCGTTGGCGTGGCCGGCGAGTCGATACCGGTGGGTGGTAATCGGGTGTTTTTTGGCATTCCTTTCCGGTCAGCTGATCTTTTCCAACCTCTACTTTGTTCACTCCTATTACTTCTACGGGAGTGGCCTCTTCCTTGTGGCCGCCCTCGGCTTTAGCCTGAGTGCTCTCCTCGATGCAGGAGTGTTTGCTCCACGTGCCCGGTGGTTGATTGTCGCCGTCGTCTTCGTGCTTCAGATCAGTGCGTATGCCCGCACCTACTGGGATTATCAGAAGAAGAACAAGCCGGTCCCCGAAACCGTGCCGCTGCTGACCGCGATCAGTAAGCCAGACGAATTGATCGTTGTGTTCGGGCAGGATTGGGACGCTTCATTTCCGTACTACGCTGGCCGTCGCGCGCTCATGCTGCCATCCGTTCGTGAGTTTGACCCGGAAGGCATTGCTCGTTCCATCGCGCGGCTTGACGTGAGCAAGGTCGCAGCCGTGTTGATCGATGGCGCACGATGGCGCGATACGGAATTTGTGCGTCGCGCCTTTGGCGGGCTGCATCTGGGGGAACGTCCACTTCTGTTCATCCAAGACCTCGGCGTTTGGGTCCCCGAATCCCGACAGCTTGCAATCCGGGACGAGTACGACGCCCGCCGCTTTCCGTCCTTTCAACTGGCTGCAGAAGAGAACGTCTCCGGCAAACCGAGGACCTTGCTCGCAAAGCAAATTCAGCGGCGCAGTGAGTTCGGAAGCTTCCATCCGCGACCGATTCGCGCGACCGCGGTCAACGACTTCACGGCAGGCGAGGTCGAGCTCACCCCAGTGATCAGCGCACACGCCACCACTGAATTCGTTTTCCGGCCCCCGACCCGCGTCAGTCGTATTTCGGCCGTGTTCGGAATTGCGGATGGTGCGTTCGCCGGAAGGGACAAGACCGACGGAGTGGAGTTTGTGATCGTCGAGCGTCGACCGGATCAATCGGAAAAAGTCCTGTTCCGCCAACTTCTGGTCCCTGCCCTTCAATCGGCTGATCGAGGATTGCAGAAGCTCGACCTCGCCGTTGAGGTCGCAGCCAACACTGAGGTTGCGTTCCGCAGCCTGCCCGGCCCCGCCAACAACCCCAGCTTCGATTGGTCATACTGGGGCGAGATCACCCTCAAGTGACCGGTCCTCCCACGGAGGACAATGGCGGATTCAGTTCCCGTCCGTGTCCAAGATGTCATTACCGCCTTTTCGGCTAACTCCCCACTCCGGTCGACGCAGGCTCGCTCGCACTTTCTGAAACCGCCACAACGCTGGCATCTCTTGAAACGGATTACCGAAACTCAGTTCTGCGTCGGCCTGTTTGTGGTCAGTATCGCACTCCATCTCAGCTTCTCGGCGGTGGGTCTGCATCATTCCCTGATCGAGGTGCACCAGTTTCGCCAGGTGCAAACGGCCCTGACCGCGCGCAGCTTGCAAGAGGAGGGCTGGAGCATGGCCTATCTGACGCCCCTCTTTGGACCTCCCTGGTCGGTGCCGATGGAATTTCCATTGTTTCAGCTGATCGTGGCGAAGTTGGCGTCGTTGACGGGAATGCCGCTCGAACTCACCGGCAGGGTGACTGCGATCGCTTTTTTGTACCTGTCGCTGCCGGCGATCCTCGGGCTGGCCCGGTGCCTCGGACTGGACCGCAACCGTCGCTGGCTCCTGCCGGCGGCGGTCCTGCTCACGCCGGTGTACCTCTACTACTCGCGAGCGTTCATGATCGAATCGACGGCGCTCTGCACCTCCACCTGGTTTTTGTTGGGGTATATCCGCGCTGTCAGTACCCACTCCCGCCGATGGCTGGTCGTTGCAGTCATTTGCGGGATGCTCGCAGCCTTGGTCAAAGTGACCACTTTCGGTGTTTTCCTCGCCGTTGCCGGCGTCTACACGTTGGCGCTGTTGATTGAGCGTCGGCAGACGGCGGGCGCATGGCTCCGGACGTCCATGCTCGCGGTCATTGGGATCGGACCAGCGATCTTCGCCGGCACCTGGTGGGTGCACTTCAGTGACTCCGTCAAAGCGTCAAATCCGCTCACGGTTCATCTCATCTCAAGCAACCTGTCGGCGTTCAACTTTGGATCGGTCGCCCAGCGTTTCTCGTTAGAGTTTTGGAAACGAATCTCGCTTCACACCCAGGTCGCAGTCGCTCCCGTGCTGAACCTTACTTTGATCGCGCTGTTCACCCTGCTCCTCGCGCGCGCGAACCGGCTGCGTGGCTGCGCAGTGCTCTTGGGCTTCGCTGTCGGGCCACTGGTGTTCGCCAATCTGTACTTCGTTCATGACTACTACTTCTACGCAAACGGCCTGTTCTTGCTGGGCGCCCTGGTCCTGGCTTGGGACGAAGTCCTGAGTTTCGACGGGGTGTCGAGATGGGCTCGATGGACGGTTATACTCGTGTCGGCGGCTGCCCAGCTCGGCACCTACCTGCCCGAGTACTTCCAAGTCCAACGGAAAGCTTTGGGACCCATCCCCGAAATAGGCTCGATTCTGGCCGCTGCGACCCTGCCGGGCGATATCGTGCTGATGTTCGGAAATGATTGGGAGGCGCACGCCGCTTATTATTCACACCGGCGTGCGATCATGATTCCCGACTCGCAACTGCCGCATCCTGAAAACGTGAATGCCGTCCTCGACCGAATCGCCCCCGGGCAGGTCACGGCTCTGGTGGCCTCCGGCCCAATTCGAAAATATCCGGATTCGCTCAGGCCCTACATCGAACGGCTTCACTTGCGTTCGAATCCGATCCTGCTCAACAGCGATACGGCGATCTACCTCGCGGAGACCCGTGTATCCAACGCGTTGTCACGATTGGAAAGCAATCCACCAACGACGTTCGCGTTCGCCGCGCCCTCCGTTGACGCTACTTCCTCCATTCCGCGAATGCGCGCCTTGGGGCCAGGTGTGGAGGAAAAGCTGTTCGCGATGATGAGTCCTTCACCGGTCGAGATCATGTACCCCTTCGGACTCGGCCTACACGTCGTCAACGGCCGCGATGCTTTCAATGCCCACGCCCCGACGGATCTGATCTTCCGCGTGCCTCAGGGAGCGACGACTGTCGTCGCAAAGTTTGGCATCGCCGACGCGGCGTTCACCGGAAAAAATCATACCGAAGGGGTGGAATTCAGGGTCGAGTTAGTCACATCAGACGGCGCCCATCACACCCTGCAGAGTGCCTACTTGAGTCCCAATGAACGTTCTTCCGATGCCGGCGAGAAGACGATGACCTTCGCTTTACCCTCCGACTCGTCCGGCGAGGTCTGGTTTCGAACGCTCCCCGGTCATACCGGCAGTATCGCCTTCGCTTGGGCGTATTGGTCGAAGATCGAAATGCGATGACGTACGCCCGACGGGAGCAGTTTCTCTGTCTCGCGATCGTGATCACTTGCGTGACATGCAATCTGTGGTTCTCGAGCGTGGGTTGGTCGCACAATCTGCGCGAAGTTCATGAGTTTCGTCAGACCCAAACAGCCCTGACCGCACGTTACATCCAGCGCGAAGGCTGGAGTCTCGCGGCTCCTCTGCCGCTGTTCGGGCCGCCCTGGTCAGCACCCATGGAGTTCCCGCTCTATCAGACGTGCGTCGCCTCCTTCAGTTCAGCAACCGGCACGACTCTCGAGTCAGCCGGTCGGTTGGTGGCCCTCGCTTTCCTGTACCTGAGTCTGCCGGCTTTGTATTTTCTGGGCACCTACATGGGGCTGACGCGCCACCGACGCCTGCTCCTCCCGGCGCTCGTTCTGCTCTCGCCGGTCTACCTCTACTACTCACGAGCGTTCATGATCGAGTCGGCGGCACTCTGCCTGAGTGCGTGGTTCTTGCTCGCATACTGTCGGGGTCTTGACTCGCGCCGGCTGGCGTGGATCACGTTCGCGGCCGCTGCCGGCGCATTGGCGGGGCTGACGAAGATCACGACATTCGCCGTCTTCCTGGCTCCAGCGTGCGCATTCACCGGGTTTGTCCTCTGGCGTGAACGGGAAATGAAAACGGCGAATGCCCGGTCTGTTCTCCACACGTCCACCGTAGGGATGACAATGATGCTCCCCGCGCTGGTGGTGGCGTTGCTCTGGATCGCCTATGGCGATCAGGTTAAGAACAGCAATCCCCTCAGCGCCTTCCTCGCCTCCAGTCAGCTTCACGATTGGAACTACGGCAAACTGGCCCTCCGGGCGGACCCAAAGTTCTGGCGCACGCTTTGGGACCACACGTCCGGGTCGGTCCTGCAGGTATCCGGAATGCTGATAGCACTGATTGGCGTCATCGTTGGATCGCGGGCCGCGCGCCTCCGCGTTCTAGCACTGCTCGTTTTTTTTCTGCTCGGTCCAATCGTGTTCAGTAACCTGTACTTTCTTCACGACTACTACTTCTACGCGACTGGATGCTTTCTGCTGACGGCGGTGGCCGTTTGCTGGAATGAGCTCCTCAACTCGAGAGTCATCCCCGTTACTCTGAGTTGGACGGCGATCATTGCGACGCTCGGACTGCAATCGTACACCTTCAGTCGAGGCTACTTCAACGTTCAGACTCGGGGGGATCTCGAACAGCCTGAACTGGGACGCGTGCTGGGTTTGATCACCCAGCCGGATGATGTGTTGCTGCTCTTCGGCTTCGCGTGGAATCCGGGCATCGCTTACGCCAGCGATCGCAAAGCCATCATGGTGACCGACGACAAGGCGACCGACTATGCCGTCCTCGACGAGGTGACTCGGCGGCTGCCAAGCGGAAGTATCGGCGCGGTCGCCATTGCCGGGCCACAGCGTGAGCAGCCAGCGTTTCTCCAAAGACTGATTGATCGTCACCACCTCCATCCGCAGCCGGTTCTCAGGAGCGATGCCGTGGTGGTCCTCCTGGCCGAACGACTCGTCGCAACCGCGATTCCCCGGTTGGAGAAATCCAGGCTTACCACTCTGACCTTACTGACTGAGCCGGACAGGTCCATTGATGGCGTCAAAGTCCGGCGATACTCCGTGCCCGACCTCGCCGATCCTTCGGATGTCGCGATGTTCTCGCCTCGTCCGCGACAAATCCTCGCGCCCTTTGGGGTGAGCGCAGCGTCCGTCGCGAATCGAAAAGTCATGAACGCACATGCGCCGACGGAAATCGCGCTTTCGCCACCTGCAGGTGCGACCATCGTCGAAGCCGACTTCGGCATCCTCCCGGAAGCTTACACGGGTGCGAAACATACGGATGGGGTAACCTTCGGGATCTACTGGGTCACCGCCGACGGCTTACGAAAACCACTCTACGAGGTGCTCCTGAAGCCGGCCGACAACCCGGCGGATCGGGACACGCATCACGTTCGACTAACCCTTCCTCAGGATCGGACCGGGGAACTGCTATTCGCCACGGGATCAGGACCTTTCAAAGACATCAGCTTCGATTGGGGATACTGGACCGGCGTGACGGTCAGGTAGCGACAAGGTCGCTCAAAACCATGCTTTACGCGGCTGGCGGCGGTCGCTTCGCTCTTCCTCTTTAATGTTAGAAACCCA
>JBDSPT010000359.1:0-4122 GCA_039930205.1 Opitutus sp.
ATTTACTGCCGATCAACCCCATTTAACGAAGAGCGCGTTTGTCGTATTTTTGCGCAACGCAACCATGCCGCATCTCTGGTGGTTGAGCTATTCATATCCACGGTCGTGCGACCAGTGACCGCTGGACGACAGGTGCCCGCCGGCTGCGGTGACAAACGCTGATCTCTCCCCAGCTCCGACAATCCAGGCGGAGATCCAGGTATCCCAAGCCGGACCCGAGGGATTCAGCTCAACCGGCTGGCGATCGTGCCGATCTCCACTGATGCCCCACCGCGTCCAGGTATATGAACCCCACCACACCATCTATCCTCCCGGCGCGGAGTAACCGCGTACTCGTGATCGATGACAATCTGGCGATTCACGAAGATGTGCGGAAGATCCTGTGCCCACGCAAGGACCCCACCGCTGGACAGCTGGAGGCGTTGGAGAACGAACTGTTTTCAGAGCTGTCCACGGAGGCCGAACCGAAACGGGGCGTACCAACCTTCTCGGTCGATTCGGCCCACCAGGGTCGGGAAGGTCTCGCCCTGGTCATCAAGGCGATCGCAGAGGACCGCCCGTATGGTATGGCGTTTGTGGATATGCGCATGCCTCCCGGCTGGGACGGGGTCGAGACCACCTTGGAGCTGTGGAAAGTTGCCCCTGAACTGCAGATCGTAATTTGCACCGCGTATTCTGACTATTCCTGGGAAACTCTGCTGACGAAGATCGACGGCTCCGATCGTCTCGTGATCCTGAAGAAGCCTTTTGATACGATCGAAGTTCTCCAGCTCGCGAATGCGCTCACGGCCAAGTGGAACCTCTTACAAGAAGCAAAAGCGCACGCCTACGAACTCGAGCATCGCGTCAAAGCTCGGACTGAGGACTTGGAGAATTCGAACACGCTGCTGAACGAGGAGATTGGCCGAAGGATGCTCGTGGAGCTCGATTTGAAGCGGGCCAAAGACGCGGCTGAGAGTGCAGATAAAGCCAAGAGCGCCTTTCTCGCCAACATGAGTCACGAGATCCGGACACCGATGAATGGTGTGCTCGGCATGGCACACCTGCTGCTCGCCACCTCGCTGAACGACGAGCAGGTGGACCTGGCGCAGACCCTTTGTCAGAGCGGTGAAAGCCTCCTGACAATCATCAACGACATCCTGGATTTTTCGAAAATCGAAGCGGGAAGACTTGAGCTGGAGCACATCGATTTCGATCTGGTCGAAAACCTCGAACTCGCCTTCGACTTGCACGCAGAGGCCGCTTCTCGCAAACAGCTCGAGCTCGTTCTCCATGTTGATCCGGCCGTGCCGCGCCAAGTGCGTGGAGACCCAGGCCGGTTGCGGCAGATCATCCTCAATCTCGTCGGTAACGCCATCAAGTTCACCGTGAAAGGCGAGGTGGTCCTCAACGTTACGATGGATCACCCCTGGCCGGATCGCTTCCTGTTGCGGTTCGCCGTTCGCGACACCGGGGTTGGCATACCGGCGTGGATACAAGAAAAACTATTTCAGCCATTCGTCCAGGCCGACAGTTCGACCACACGGCGCTTTGGCGGAACCGGACTTGGTCTGGTCATCTGCAAACGTCTCGCCGAACTGATGGATGGGGAGATCGGAGTGGTCAGCAAACCGGAGCAAGGCTCCACCTTCTGGTTCACCGCAGAACTGCGCCATGTTGCCACTCCCGTCAGCAAGCCCATGCCAGCGCTCGCAAACTTTGAAGGTCACCACGCCCTCATCGTGGATGACAACGCGACCAATCGGTCGTTGATGACGCATTTGTGCAACACCTGGAAGTTACGTCACCAAACCGCGGATTCAGTCGACGCCGCACTCGTTGCTCTCTCGAAAGCCGCAGAAGCCGGTCGTGCGTTCGATCTCGTTATCACCGATCACCACATGCCGGATCGTGACGGACTCGATCTTGCCGCGTCCATTCTTACGGACTCGAGGATCCCGACGCCGGCGATTGTACTTTTGACGTCACGTGGTGAGCGGCTGCCACAAGCCCAAATGAAGGAACACCGGCTCGCGGCCTGTGAGCTGAAACCACTTCACGCGAAAAGTCTCCGCGAAACGCTTGCACGGGTCCTGGCCAACGTTCGGCCGGTCGTGATCGACGACCTCTCAACGAAGCCCGTCGAATTCGTCACACCGATCGACAAGTCGACACCAATCCTCGTCGCCGAGGACAATCCGGTTAACCAAAAGGTGACACTGCTACAGTTGCGCAATCTCGGATACTCCGCCGATGTTGTGGGCAATGGCCGTGAAGCGATCGCCGCCTTGAAGCGAAAGCCATACTCACTGGTCCTGATGGACGCCCAGATGCCAGACATCGACGGCGTTGAAGCAACTCGACGGATACGATCGGCTCAAGCGGTCGGCAACCCCGACGTTCCTGCCCATCTCACCATCATCGCCATGACGGCAAACGCGATGACCGGTGATCGAGAGATCTGCATTGCTGCGGGCATGGACGATTACCTCGCGAAGCCGGTGAAGTCGGCGGATCTCCGAAAAATGCTCGAACGCTATTTGAACCCCACCCTGCGCGAAAACGCCACGACCGCATGACCTCCCCGACCCGTGGACAACCGAGTTTTCCGTCGGACAACGCCGTGGAGCGTGCACTCGTGAATGAATTCCTGAAGAACGTCCCCGACCACGTCTACTTCAAGGACCGTGATTCGCGTTTCATCGCGGCCAGTACTTCTCAACTGAAGGTTCTTCGTTGCAGCACGTGCGCCGAGATCGCAGGACGAACGGATTTCGATTTCTTCAACCCCGACCACGCGCAGCGTGCCTTCGATGACGAACAGCGGATCATGCGCACGGGCGAGCCGATGATTGGCAAACTCGAGAACGAGATATGGCCCGATGGTCGCACCACATGGGTTATCACCAGCAAACTACCATTGCGTGACGAAAGCGGGGAAATCATCGGCACCTTTGGAGTCAGCAAAGATGTGACCAAGGAAAAGGAGACCGAAGCTGCACTCGATCGAGCACGTCGTGATTTGATCGATGCTTCGCGACTCGCCGGGATGGCGGAAGTCGCGACGGGGGTTCTCCACAATGTCGGCAACGTACTCAACAGCCTGAACGTCAGTGCGACCGTCATCGCCTCGGGCTTCAAACAGTCTAAAGTCGATACCCTTGCGAAAGTGGCCGCCATGCTGCGGGAGCACACCACCGACCTCGCCGATTTCCTGACTAACGATCCGAAGGGGCGTCGTATCCCTGAGTTCCTGGAGACATTGGCGCAACACTCTATCACTGAGCGCGATCGTCTGTTAGCTGAAGCGGAATCGCTCCAGCGCAACGTCGACCACATCAAAGAGATTGTCGCGATGCAGCAGTCGTACGCGACCATGGTAAGCATCATCGAACCGCTCGATCCCGTGTTATTGATGGAGGAC
Source organism: Opitutus sp. (assembly GCA_039930205.1). Lineage (GTDB taxonomy): Bacteria > Verrucomicrobiota > Verrucomicrobiia > Opitutales > Opitutaceae > Opitutus. Next base: position 3,404 of record JBDSPT010000359.1, read on the forward strand.
TCGTTGCGGATGAATCTCGGCGCGTTGGCCCGGCACGCGGTGGACCTGGCGCGTGATTTCGAACCCGTGCCATTCGTGTTGGCCGAGAAATCGAAAGTCCTGCAGATCCTCGTCAACCTGATCCGGAACGCCAAGTATGCGGCTGACGACGGCGGTCAGGACAACAAGGTCGTTACCTTGCGGATCAAACTCGCATCCAATGGACGAGTACAGCTTAAGGTTTCAGACAACGGCGTCGGCATCCCGCCCGAGAATCTGACGCGAATCTTCGGCCACGGGTTCACGACCCGTGTTGGCGGGCATGGGTTCGGTCTCCATTCCAGCGCAAACGCCGCGAAGGAAATGAATGGCTCTCTCACGGTCCATAGTGATGGGGTGGGTAAAGGCGCGTCGTTCACTTTGGAACTTGCCGCGTCTCCACCACCTTCGTTGGAAGCGGGCCGGCCGTATCCGGGCGCAGACTAGGTTTGATTCTGGCGTTAATCGCGAGCGTGTGCCGCTCTCGGCCCCTCGATACTGATGCTGGAGCTTTTCGGCTGGCGGGGATTCACTGCCAGCCTGATAACGCGCTGTCTGTGCAACGCGTCCTTGTACCTGCTCGGGTAATTTTCCGCCACCGGGGCTTTCTGGTGGTGCTCGGGTGTAATCTGCTGCTGGGCTTGGCGTATTCTTTCGTAAATCCATTCATCTCAATGTTCGGGACGCTCGAGGTGAAGATG
>JBDSPT010000360.1:0-14667 GCA_039930205.1 Opitutus sp.
GTCATCACCGAACACGGCGCGCCAAGCAAAGCCGGCCGGTGCGCAACGTGAGCCATGTCGATCACGAGCGCCGCCAGGACGTTCCGCCCGGTGCGCAGATGCAGGGTCAGATCGAAGTGATCATAGAAGTGATGATTGACGTCGCCCTTGGCGGGACCACGACCGATCAGAACGCCGTTACAGAAAAACAAATACCGGCTGTCGGCCGACAAATCGACGTTCAGCGTGTGGCCCGCCACGTTCTCGATTTCGAACGTTCGGCGAAACAGCCGAACCTGATAGTGAGACGGCGTCGACTGATCCGCTGACGGCGCACCGTGCGAGCCTTCGGCAGACCAGATCCACGAGGCGCGTTGAACGAAGGGGGCGGACATTGGGGTGAAACAGCCCTCGATGGCAGGGAATCGAGGAAGGGTCTCATGGAATAAGCTGGCCAATTCCTGGAATTCAATACCGTTTTCAGGTTTTTTCAGCCCCATTCATGAAAACGACATCGACGTCACCCCGCCTCGTTATGTGTGCAGCCACTTGGTCCATGATTGCCTGGCCTTCTGCCCGGAAGGAATGGTCGCTGGGAAAAAAGCTCACTGCGATCAAACAGGCCGGCTTCGATGGGGTTTGCGGATACATCTCTCCGGAGCTGAAAAAACTCGCGAAGCCTCTTGGACTTGAGCTCATGAGCGGATTCGACGCGAAGAGCGTGGCAGGCGCGATGCCACGGCTGATCGAACAACGCGACCTCGGCGTTCGCTTCATCAACATCCAGTTGCTGAATCACGACACTGCCCCGGCGGTGGCTGCGCGAACGGCGGTCAAGCTGATTGCCGCCGCCGAAAAGCTTGGCCTTGCGGTTCACATCGAAACGCATCGCGACACGGCGACTGAAACTCCCGAAAAGTTCGATGCGATCGCCCGTGGTTACCGCGCCGCCACCGGCAAACTTCTCCCGGTGACATGGGATCATTCTCACTTTGCGGTTTCGAAACACATGCTGCCACCGGAGTACTCGAAGCGACTGCTCGCGTGGCCGAAATTGATTCAGCATTCTCAGATGTTTCATCTGCGTCCGTTCAACAGTCAGCACCTGCAGATTCCGGTGACCAACGGCCGCGGCGCACTGACCCGCGAGTTCAAGGATTACATCGCATTCGTGGAAGATCTTTTCGCGCTCTGGCTCCGCGGACCACGGCCAGGAAATGAACTCTGGGTCTGTCCCGAGCTGGGCATGAGCCACGGTTATCAGGTCAGCATCAACCCACATGCCTGGCCTGAGGCCGTTCGCGCCCGCACCGAGATGATCTCGGCGTGGAATTCGGCGTTAAAACGCGTTTCCGGTGCAAAACAGAAATAAGTCCACTGTTTCAGTGAAATCCCTTGACCCGTTACACTGATTTTTCATTACGGTTACTGAACGTTTCATTCCGATTGTGCGTTCCACCCCATGCTGATCACTGAAATTGCCCGGGAGGCTCGGGTCTCCCCCGCCACCGTTTCGCGAGCAATCAATCAACCACAGCTCGTGGCAAGTGAAAGTCTGGCGCGCATTCGCGCGGTGATGCAGCACCACAACTACGTTCCATCCCCCCTCAGTCGCAGGCTGGGCTCGAAGACTCGTCAACCCGAACAACGGCGCATCGGTGTCTGGTTTGTCGGTGCGCGGATGAACAATCCGAGCCTGAACTGGTTTCAGGATCAGCTGCTGCAGGTCCAGTCAACGCATCCCCGCTATCGCGTCGACTTGCGTGTTTTATTTTCGAATACGCCGGGTGAGCTTCCCTCCAATCTCGCCAGCGAAGGTTTGGATGGCGTAATCATCCAGGGCATGGAGCCATCGGCCGATTGTCTGTCGAAGTTGCGCGACATCCCGCACGTCTGGTTCATGACCCGTCGCTCGGAGTCCTACCCTGGCGACTACGTTGAGCCGAACAACGAGGAGAACGGTCGGATGGCCGCGGATTATTTGAAGGAACGCGGCCACAAGGCCGTTGCCGTGATCTCCACTGATCCCGACTATAGCGCCATCGTGCATCGCAACCGTTCCTTCGTGCAGCGCGCCCGCGAACTCGGCCTGTCGGTTCATACCATTCTGGGCCGTTCCAATCCGGGCGTGAGTTACCTGGAGATCGCACCCGTCAACGGAGAAAGCGACGAACTGGTCCGCCGCCTGCTCGAGTGTTCGCCGGCGGCGACCGGCGTGTATATCCCGGTCGATCATTTCTGCGGCGCGTTCTTCCGCGCTTTGCGCGAGGCGGGCAAGCGGCCGGGACGTGATATCGAGGCCGTCCTCGGCAACTTCAATCCTGTCATCTACCACAATCTCGATCACTCCCCTGCGGCGATCGACGTGAATCTTCCGATGCTCGTCCGCAAAGTGGTGGACCACCTGCTCTGGCGTATCGAGAATGCCGATGCCGGGGGTCGCGTCGGCGTGCATATTTCCCCTCGCCTGGTCACCCCCCGGACGACTACATTGCCCAATCACTCCTGATTTTCACGGCGCGCAGTTTCGCACCGATCCACACCAACAAACCTCTGTTTAGGTCCCAACCAACAAACCCCAACATACATGAACATTCGTCCCCATCCACTCACCGGCCGCGCCAAACACGTCATGGCGCTCGGGCTGGCGGGAGTGCTCGCCTCGACGGCTGCCTTCGGGCAGTCCGGGTCCGACTCTCTTCGCCGCCTCCAGGAAGAAAACGCCGCCCTGCGCATGCGCCTCGCCGAAATCGAAGCGCAATCCCGGCCGGCGGCCCTACCAGGTGCTGCTCCGACGTCGGCTCCTTCTACTTTTATCCCTGGCTCCACCTCTACCGCGGCGGCACCCGTCCCCGCTTCTCGACGGTCGATCTTCGACACCTCGGGCACGAACGAAGACGGCACGATTGTTCTCTCGCCGTTCGAAGTGAACAGCGATCGTGACTTCGGCTACCTGAAGACGAACTCCGCCACGGCCACGCGTATCGGCATGGAGATCCAAAACGTGCCGATGAACATTTCCGTTATCTCGAAAGAGTTCCTGGAAGATACGAATGCCAGGACGCTGACGGACTTGTTCCGCTACACCGCCGCAGCATCCGGTGACACGCGCTTCAAGATGCGCGTACCCGCGAACGAGGCCACTCCGCAGGGTGCATTCACGATGCGTGGCTTCCAGGTCAACAATCTGATGCGCAACGGTGTCTTCAGCTACATCTCCCACAGCTTCGACAACATCGAGCGCGTGGAAGTGGTCAAAGGCCCCGCCTCGGTGTTCTTTGGCCAGGGTTATCCCGGCGGCGTGATTAACTTCGTCACCAAGCGGGCGTCCTTCGCTGAAATCCCGACCACGCTGACCCATACTTACGACAACTATGGCGGCAACCGGGTCGTGGTGGATCACAATCAGAAGCTCTCCGACAACGCCGCCTTCCGCTTTGTCGGCAGCTGGGAAGACACCGACGGTGAGCGCCGCTTTGAGTTCAACCGCGGCTTCATGGTCAATCCCAGCGTTGCGTTCAACCCGCTCAAGAGCGGCAAACTCAAGATCAACGTCGAGATGGAACACTCGGACTGGACCTACAATAAAAACGATTTCGAATGGATCTATTCTGACTTCGCCGGTTGGAAGGCCGCTGCTGCCAATGGTCCGTTCCTGAACACGACGATCGCAGCGAATGCGGGCAACGGTTTGGCCGCGAACGTCGTCCAAAACACCACGACGCCCACGCTCGCCTATGCGACCTACATCAACAATCTCCGCACCTCGACCGGCAATCTCTTCCTGCCCGCCTACACGAAGGTTGAACGCGGAGCCTACTGGACCAACCCCACCGGAAGCTTCATCCATGATGAAAATTTCAACTACACGTCGCGCGGAGCACAGGCCCATGAACAAACCACCGTCGCCACGGCAACGATCGATCTAGCACCGACCGACTGGTTTCAGGCCCGCTACGTCTTCACCCGGGACAATGCCGACCACCGGAGCATCGGTCAGGGCGGCGCGCTCACGACGCCGTACGCTGACGGTATCCACTATAACGCCGGCACCGGATCTACCTCCAGTTATCTTCGGGATACCATCGTTCATAACCTCGACTTGGTCTTCAGCCTGGATTTCAAAGGGACCAAGAACAAATTGCTCGTCGGTGGTCAGCGCTCGGAATGGAACCAGCAGTATCTGGGTAACGCGGCCATCACGGATTTGAACTGGGCGTTCCTGCCCGGCGCACGCAACGCGATATCCAATCCCGATTGGGCCGGCGTAAACAAGGGCAAGTACGATTTCGGCGGTGTCCCAGTCAACCAGGTCATCATCGACCGCTACGGCCAAATCAAGCCTGTCCGCCAGATCTTCAGCAATTACGATCCAGGAGCCGAGATCGCTCCGGACATCAACAAGTTCTTCCAGGACGACCGCAACGCACTCGACGGCTACTCGCCCAAGCTGACCGGCTACTACGTCAACTATCAGGGGCAGTTCTTCAAAGAACGTCTCACGGTGCTCGCCGGCTTCCGTCGTGAAAACCGCGTGGAGAAGTATCAGACCCAGGACAACAACGCCCCGTGGTTCATTTACCCGCGAGATGAATACATGTGGAAGGACCCGATTAAGTACCCGGAGGACGTCTGGGGGCACAGCATCAACTACCAGAAGACCATCCCACTCGACCAGACGGGCGACTCCTGGATGGCAGGTGTCTCCTTCAAGCTCACGCCTGAACTTTCGGCCTACGCCTCCGTGTCGAAGATCTTCAAGTTCAACTCCGGCAATATCGGCGGCTTTTTCCCCGGAGACGAGCTCTTGCTCGCCAAGGGTTTGCTCGACCAGTACGCCAGCATCGGCCAGAGCGGCTTCAACTACCGAGGGAAGAACGTGACCTCGGTGGCCCAGTTCTCGGACATCATCAAGGGATTGAGATACCCGGACGATATCCCGAACGAAGACGGCTTTAACTACGAGGTCGGGTTGAAATACACCTCTCCCGGCGACAAGATCGTAGGTACATTGTCCATCTTCCGCGCGAACCGCGCCAACCGCAAGGAAGACGACCCAGTGGCTCAGTCCAACCTCAACGAGCCCCTCAATTCGAGCACGGACGTGAACGTTATCGAGGGCGTCCGACGCGCCATCGCGATGGGCGCCACGTACTCGAACCCAGGCGCCAATTCGGGGCGGCTATTCCGAGTCCGCGCCTACGACAACAACGTCCAGGTGCAGGGCGTCGAGGCGGAAGTCATCTGGACTCCGATCCGGAATTTCCAGGCCGTCATCAACGGCTCCGTCCTGCCTCAGGCCGAGACGGTCTCGGACAGTCGGCCGAACCTGGCCAAGCCCGGCACGCCCGCTCATGAATTGTTGACCGCCGCGCAAAAGCGCGACGCCGTCATCTACTGGGGTTCCCGAGTGGAGAACGTTCCTGAGTACAAGTTCACCGTGTTCGGTAAGTACACGTTCGCCCAGGGTTTCGCGGGCGAGTTTGGCCGCGGAGCCTCCTTGGGCCTCGGCGTGCGGTACTCGTCCGAGACCGTCATATCCCGTTCGGTTGACTGGAATCCTCTCGCGGGCGGCTACCAGGCAGGAAATTACGTTGTCGCTGATTTGACCTTCGGTGTGCCATGGGAACTCGCCGGATACCGGGTTCGCACGAGCTTCGGAATCTACAATCTCACCGATAAGAGATACTCCGAGGGTTCCTATGTGTTATCACCCGAGCGCAGCTTCCTCCTGACGAATACCCTCTCGTTCTGAGCCGGTTCTATCGTCGTCCATTGTTTTGATGCAGGGCGGCGCCTTTCCGGCGCCGCCCTTTTTTTCAACTTCGTCGCAAGCCTGTTCGCCTCGTCCGCGCTTGCCTCTGCAGGTTTCGGTTGGAACCACATGAGCCATCGGCCACGCCCCTTCCTCGCTCTTCTGCTCGCGATCCTGCCGCAGCTTGTTCTCGGCGCCGACGGCTCGACGCTCACCGGCACGTGGCACATCGATCTCGCCCGCAGCACCGATCTCAGCCCGTGGAAGGGCTATGATCTCGAGATCAGCACGTCCGCAGACTCGGTAACGCTTCGCCGCAAGCTTTCCTGGGGCCGACGGGAGTTTATCGACACGATGACCGTCGAACCCGGTGCCGCTGAAACCATCGTGCCGGTTGAGATGTGGCCGGATAACCGGCACCTCGGCGCCTACATCGGAGCCGCCAAAGCCAGGCACGTGCACGCCCAGTGGCTCGATGGCCATCGTATCCTGCGCTTGAGCACCGATCTCGTCCTCGAGACCCAGCAGGGCTCCCGCGACGTCAACATTCTCAGCGACTACAAAGTTTCGGCCAATGGCGCGCAGCTCACGCTCACGGAGCTGCGCAGCACGCGCAGTCGGCCGATCGTTTACCAGTTTTCCCACGTCGCACCGACCACGCCATGAAATCCGTTTTGGCCGGTTTCTTCGCTCTCGCGCTCACGACCGTTGGCTTGGCGTTTCAATCGCCGCCCCGCCAGGTCGCGCACGCGCCTGAACGCGCCACGTTGATTCCCCTGTCAGAGAACTGGCGGATGGAGGGCGACGTTCCGGTCCACGCGCTGTTGATCTCGCTGCAAGGGCTCGCCAATCGCACCGAACCACATGTCTACCTCGAGTATCCAAAATCCTGGCAGTGGGAAATCGTCCACCCGCTCATCGGATTTTTAGAAAAGCGCCATCACATCACGTTCGACCGCCTCGGGATGGACGATGCTGATGCTGCGCTGACGCGCTTCGCGAAGTACGCGAAAGGCTGTGTCGTGTGGGACAAGGCCGTTCGCTCTTCGCTCATCGTCGCGTTCACCGTTTCCGGCTTGGAAGACCTCGTGGTCGTCAGCGAAGACCAGCTTCCCCTTGCCGAGAAGCATGGCCTCAAGCCCCAGGTCGATCTCCGCGGCAAATTCACGGGCCAGCCCGACCACGCGATCTATCAATGGGCCTACGATCAGTATTTCGATCGATGCTCCCGCGACTACTACGTCGTCATGGGCGGACATGCCGGCGCCGAAATGCAGCCTGGCATTGCCGACTTCGGAATTCAACAGCGCGCCTTCTTCAGCGACCTGTCCGCCAATCCCAAGCACCCGGAAGAGCTCGCGTTGCTCAAAAAGATTCTCGGGCGGCAGAACCAGGCGAGCGTTGTCCTTGGATGGCACTCGTATGGCAAGGATACGGAAGGCCAACACACCACGCTCGTCGGCAACTTCGGACTGATCATGGAAGGGCTGCATAATTTGCCCAACGTTTCCTTCACGTCGCAAATTCCCCTGACGCCCGATTTCAAGTTCACCAACAATCATCATGTCCAGCGCGCCGAGAAGCTGACCGCCGGAAAGAAAGTCTACGTCTGCACGGTCGCGACCGATGCGATGGGAATCGGCGCATGGACCAAGCCCGGTCGGGGCAAGATTCCGTACACCTGGCAGGTCTTGATGAACTGGGTGTGGATGAACCCACCTGCCCTCCAGTACTTCTACGAGGACAAATCGCCGAACGACTACTTCATCGGCGGTCTCAGCGGTCCCGGCTACATGTACCCAAAAGCGATCCCCGCCGACAAATTTCCTGCGTTGATGAAGACCGGACGCGAGCTGATGGCGAAGCTCGATCTCCGTGTCCTCGAGATCATGGACTACTCAGAAGGCAATCGGCACGTCGGCAACACCGACCTGCCGAAGGAAGTCGTTGATCGCTACTACGAGCAGTACCCCGACGTCCTCGGCTTCATCAATGGCTACGGCACCGCGCGAACCTTCGATCTGCGCGACGGCAAACCGTTCCTGAGTTACGACTACTACCTCGACGTGAATCGTCCGGTGGACGAGGCCGCGGCTGACTTGGAGGAGTTGATCCAGCTCAACCCGCAACGTCCCTATTTCCTGCTCATGCATGTCCGTGAATCGAATACGGTGGAAAAGGTTTCCGCCATTCTCGACGGCCTCACGGAAAAAGTGGAGGTGGTGCCGCTCGACGTTTTCCTGAAACTCGCGGCGAGCGCAAAAACCTACCGCACGCATTTCCAGCAGCCGACCGATGCCGTCGACCGGAACCCTTGATCCGTGCGAGCCCTTCGCCTCAACCACTCGGTCACGCACGCAGCATTTTCGGGGCTGCGCGGGTTTGCCGTGCTCACAGGACTTCTCGCGCTCGCGGCGTCCCTGGTTGCGGTTGAACCCGCCAGGCGCCCGCTCGCGCATACCGACTTTGACGGCTGGCGGTCCATCGACTCCTCCACGCTCAGTTCGAATGGAGCGTTCCTCGGATATTCGTACATGCCGCAGGAAGGCGATGGAGAGTTGATCATCCGAGAACTCGCCAGCGGCCTGGAACAACGCGTTCCCGTCGGTGCTCTGCCGCCCGCTCCGACGACTGCGTCCGACCGCGATCCCGAACGTCCCGCCCCGCGGCGATCCGTTTCGCTGAGCTTCACTGATGATGCTCGCTTTGCGGTGGCGACCACCTTTCCCGAGCTCGAGGCCACCCGGGCCGCACGACGCGCCGGTAGGTCCACCCCGAATCTGCCGCCGGAAGGTTTGGTCATTGTCAATCTCGTCACCCGCGACACCACGCGGATCTCGGGGGTGAAAAGTTTCCAGGTCCCGTCGAACGGCGGCGCCTGGCTGGCCTGGCTGCGAACGGCGCGGACCCAGCCCGTTGAACCCGGCAGTTCGACTGTGCCGGGCGCGCAGTCCTACGGGACCGAGTTGGTGCTGCGCAATCTTGCGACGACCAAGGAGACCGCCTTTCCCGACGTGGTGGAGTATTCGTTTGCCCGGGACGGTCGCACCCTGCTCTTCACCACGAGTTCGCCCGTCGATTCAGAGAACGGTGTCTATGCCGTCACGCCAGGTGATACGCCCAGCCTTCGACCGCTACTCAAAGGACCTGGCCGATACCAGAAGCTCGCATGGGACCGCCGTCAGACCCAAGCCGCTTTCCTCGCTGATCACAGTGACGCAAAAACCTCGCCGGTGAGCTTCGCGGTTTACCGCTGGAGCCGGGGCGAAGCGAACGCAAGCGCGGTGGTCCGCGCCTCCACGTCGGGCGTGCCGGCGGGGTCCACGATCAGCGCAGACGTCACGCCATCGTTTTCACCCGACGGTCTAAAGCTCTACGTGTCCACGGCACCGATACCAGTCCCACGCGACAGGCAGCTGACCAACCTGCCGGAGGAGGAGCAAGTTTCCGCCGATCTCTGGCGGTGGAACGACGAGTTCATTCAACCCCTGCAGAAAGTTCGCGCGGACAAGGAACGCAAACGCGCCTACGCGGGCGTGATCGACCTCGCCGCCGCCCGCTACACGCAGATCGGCGATGTCTCGCTGCCGGAAATCACCTTCAGCGACGACGGCGGTCGGGCGGTCGGGTATGACGATCGTCCCTATCGGTCACGCATCGATTACGACGGCATCTATCAGGATGCCTATCTCATCAACCCAACCAATGGCGTCCGCCAGTTGATCGCCCGTGAACTCGATGAATCCGCCGGACTGCGCTGGTCACCGAACGGTCGCTGGATCGCGTATTACCAGAATCGCGAGTGGTTCGCGTTCGACGTTGAAACCAGTCGCACCGTTCCTCTCACCCGTGGGGTGCCGGTCCCGTTCTACGATGAGCTCAACGATCTGCCCCAAGCGTCTCCTCCGTACGGCACCGCGGGCTGGTCGAGCAACGGTGCCTCCCTGCTGATCTATGATCGCTTCGATGTCTGGCAGGTGTTTCCCGACGGCGGGCCCGCGAGGAACATCACGGCTGGCTTCGGGCGGACGGAGAAGATCCAGCTGCGCGTTCAATCGATCGACCCGCCCACCCCGGACAGCGACGTTCGCGGAATCGATCTCGCCCGGCCGCTCATCCTGCGAGGGGAGAGCGAGCGGACGCGTGCCACCGGTTTCTTTCGCACTACGTTTAACGCCGACGCTGCGCCCACCCGGCTCCTCTGGGACGACAAAAATTTTCGCTACGTCGCGCGGGCGCGCGATCAAGACACCTTGCTGGTCACGGCTTCGCGCTTCGCAGAATTTCCGGATCTTCAAACCACCGACGCGACCTTCTCGCCGCTGAAGAAAGTTTCGAACGGCGGCGCGCAACTGACGCCCTTCCTTTGGGGCACGGACGAATTGATCCACTACCGAAGCACGGATGGCGTCGAACTGGATGCGATGCTGTGCAAGCCGGCGAACTTCGATCCCCGGAAGAAGTATCCGATGATTGTCTACATCTACGAGCGGTTGTCGGCCAACCTTCATCGGTTCTTTGAGCCGGCTCCGCTCGCGGTCATTGAGCCCAGCTTCTACACGAGCAACGGCTACATCGTTCTGATGCCCGACATCGCCTACCTCACCGGGCACCCCGGCCAAAGCTCCTATCGCTGCGTCATGCCGGCGGTGGATGAAGTCGTTCGACGGGGCTTCGTCGATGAAGCCGCCATCGGCCTGGAGGGTCATTCGTGGGGCGGTTATGAAACTGCGTATCTCATCACGCAGACGAAGCGCTTTCGGGCGGCCCAGGCGGGCGCCATCGTCAGCAACATGGCGAGCGCCTATGGCGCGATCGGTGAGAGTTCGGGCCGGTCCCGCCAATTCAAATACGAAAAGACGCAAAGCCGGATTGGCGTGAGCCCACAAGAAGCGCCTCTGCTCTACGTGGAAAACTCTCCCGTCTTTTTCGCACCGCAGGTAACCACCCCGCTGCTGATCCTGCACGATGACCACGACGATGTCGTGCCCTGGCCGCAGGCGGTGGAGTACTTCCTCGCGCTGCGCCGCGCCGGCAAAGAGGTGTACTTGATCAATTACAACAACGAGTTCCACAGTCCGCGGCGACGCGCCGCCAGGGAAGACTTTGCGCGCCGGATGCACCAGTTCTTCGACCATTTCTTGAAGGGCGCCCCCGCACCTGCCTGGATGACCGGGGGCATCCCCTATCTCGAACGCGATGCGGAAAAAATCCGCTTCCGCCAAACTCCGTAAAACCTGCGCCGCATCATCCGCCACCCATGCAAACTCTCCTCAAAACGTTTATCTTGATGCTGCTGACGCCCCTCGTCGTCACTGCTGCGACCTCACCGCTTGAAGGTCGCTGGCGTCTCGACCCCGCGCGCAGCTCGGCGTTGGACGGGTGGACCGCCTGGGATCTGGTCGTCGCGGTGGCGGACAGCCGCATCAGCCTTCAACACGACATGCAATGGCGCACCACCAAGGTTTCTGCCACGAACATCCTGGACACCGCTCGCGCGACTGACGTGAAGGAATTTTTCCGCGTCGAACAACGCCACATGGCTCTGTATCCGCAAAAGGGATCGGCTACGACCGTTCGCGCGAGCTGGCTCGATCAGAACCGCACGCTGCGGCTCGAAGCAAACTCCCCACTGGAAGTTTCTCAAGGTACCGCAATGATGCGAATCTACTCCGAGTACCGGCTCCTCGAAGGTGATACCGCACTCCTTCTGATCGAACTGCACAGTTCCCGGTCACGCCCCCTCGTCTATCGGTTCAACAAAGTCACCCCGGAGAAATAGATCATGCGCACCTTCCTGCTTTTTCTTCTCGTTGCACTCACGGGCCCGGCCTTTGCCGCCGATTCTAAGCGGACCGCCTGGGTCATGCACTGGGACCTCGACTGGCGGGTCGAAGGTGGTCTGCCGGAGAAGGTCCTGCTGCTCAGTCGGCAAGGCCTGGCCACCCGCAATGCTCCCCAGCTCTACGTGGTGCACCCCCCGGAGTATCAGTGGGAGATCACCGGACCGCTCTTCGAATTCTATCAACGCAAGCACCACGTTGCCTTCACCGAGCTGAAGACCACGGACGAAGCGTTGCAGCGTTTCGGCAACGTGGCGAAAGGCTACGTGGTGTGGGATCCCGCCGTCAGCGCCACAATGAATGTGGCATTTACCATCGCAGGTTTGGAGGACGCTCTCGTTGTCACGCCCGCGCTGATACCGAAGGTTTCTGCGCTCGGGCTGAAAGCGATCGACGATCTCCGCGGTCGCTATACCGGGCAAACCGACGCGCAAATCTACACCGATGCCGTGAACCGCTACTGGTCCCGCTGCAGTCGCGATGCCATCATGTTGATGGGCGGGAACGCCGGCGCCGTCCGGATGCCGGGCATGGCGGACTGGGGCGTGCGCAACAAGCTGTTCTTCCACGACCTTTCCGCGAATCCCAAGCACGCGCAGGAGCTCGCGCTCGAAAAACGGCTCCTCTCCGAACTCAACCCGCTGGCGACCGTCTTCGGCTGGCATTCCTACGCGAAGGACACCGAGGAGCAGCATACCACCCTGCTGTCCGGTTACGGGCTCAAGATGGAAGGTCTGCACAATCTGCCCAACCTCAGCTTCAATTGTCAGTTCGGCTTCACGCCCGGATTCAAGTTCACCAATACGCATCACGTGGATCGCAACGCCAAGCTGCCGGCCGAACCCAAGGTGTACCTCGCTTTCGTGCAGTCGGACAGCATCGGCATTGGCGTTTGGACCAAACCCGGCCGCGGCAAACTTCCGTTCGCGTGGCAGGTGACGATGAACTGGACCAAGTTCTCTCCCGCCGCCCTCGAATACTTTCACGAGAGCGCCACGCCGAATGACTACTTCATCGGCGGACTTTCCGGCCCGGGATACATGTACCCGAACCACATTCCCGCAGATAAATTCCCCCTTTTGATGAAGGAGGCGAATCAGCTGATGGCGGTGCTCGACGAGCGGATTCTTGAGATCATGGACAACTCCGCCGCCGACGGAAATCTCGGTAACGCGGATCTCACCCAACAAACCGTCGACCGCTACTACGCCGCTTTCCCGAACGTGATCGGGTTCATCAACGGCTACGGACCGGCTCGCACGCGCGACCTGCGCGACGCCCGTCCGATGATCTCGTACGAGTACTACATCGATCCGCGTCGTCCCCGCGACGAAGTCACGGCCGATCTCAACGAACTCATCGCACTTAACGCGACGCGCCCCTACTTCCTCCTCGTGCACGTCCGCGAGTCCAACGACGTCAACAGTCTCGTGGAGGTTGTGAAACAGCTGAACGGACCCGTGGAAGTGGTGCCGATCGACATTTTCATGAAGCTCGCGGCGGGCAAAAAAACCTACACGACCCGGTTTCAGGATCCAGCCGATCCGAAACATTTTTCCGGATACAAATGAGTCCAGACGCTCAACGTCGGCCGTCCGCTCGGGGACGCTTCAGTGGCAGTGTTCCCCGTAGGCAGCGCGCTTGCGCGCGGTCGGTTGTCGACCCGTAAACCATCCAACCGCGCGCGAGCGCGCTGCCTACATTGCAGACCTCCTCCTTTCCGCCCTCGCACGCCAGGTCACCAGCCCCAACCATGATCTCCTCCTCCCGCCGCGCCTTCCTTAAAACCACGGCGACGTTCGCCGCTGCCCTGCCGCTGGTTCGCCTTCCCGCCCATGCTGCTGCGCCCGCTGATTCGAATCCCAGCCCAGTCGCCGGCCGCTCGCGCGGTCTGATTTTTGACGCAGCAGACCTGCCACGCATTCGCGCAAATCTTGACCTGCCTCGGCTCGCCGAAATTCGGGCGATGCTGGTCAACATCGACTTCGCCGCTGAAACGAAATTTCTCCGCGACGAGATGCGGTTGAACAACCACGTCGCCGATTTCGGACGTGTGTGGAAGCTAATTGAAAACTGCTCGTTCGCCTACGTGGTTTTCCGTGACCAGCGCCAGCTCGACCTTGCCCTGCTCGCATTACGTCGGATCTGCGATTACCCGCGGTGTGATTACTTTCTCGAGGGCGGAAAAGACACGATCGGTCTTCAACGCGCACCGGAGTCCACCATTGCGACCTGTTACGCGCTCGACTGGTTGGGCGACGCGGTACCAGCGGAGCTGCGAACCCTGGTGGAGCACAAGATCGCGACCGAAGGCGCACCGGCCTGCTATCGCACCCTGTACGGGATGAAATATCCTGATCGCGTGAAGGGCTGGGCTTTTGATCCCGACGATGATTATCCCCAGGCATTCCGCGTCAGTCTCGCGCGCTGGCCGCTGATCCTCAACGCCACCAATCTTAAAATCATTCCGACGTGCGGTCTCGGCATCGCCGCACTCTATTTTCACGGGCGGCATCCGGAGGCGGAAAAATGGCTGCAGCTCTCCCGCCAAAGCGCGCAGGCCTTCGCCACAATGTACGGCCTCGATGGTGCGTACGACGAGGGTGTCGGCTACTGGGGCTACACGACGTCGCACCTCGCGATGCTGGCGGAGGGAATCTACCGCCGCCTCGGCATCGATGACCGCAAGCTCATCAACTATCCCGGCACGATTCGCTATGCCCTTGCCATGGCCATGCCGTGCGCCGGTAGCGCCATCGTGGACCCGAACCTCAACACCGCGTACAACGCGACTCCAAAGGGCAACTACGATCCTGCCCAGGACTTGGTGAACTTCTCCGACGCCGGCGTCGGCATGGACGTCTCAGTCGCCGCGTGGGTCGGCAATGCCGCCAACGATCCGCTCAGCAACCACGTCGCGAAACACACGGGATCGCTGAAGCAATTGCAGGCGGCCATCTGGTATCATCCCGCCGCAGCCGAGCAGGCGCCGGAGCCGGCCTTGCGCGATGTGCGAATGAGCAACGACTGGGTGGTCTCGCGCACGGGTTGGAATCCCAACGACACCGTCGTTGCCCTGCGCAGCGGCGG
>JBDSPT010000361.1:0-2736 GCA_039930205.1 Opitutus sp.
GCTCCAGATGATGGGGTTGGCTCCCACCAGACAGTCATGGAGGACAACCGGAGAAAAACGGGGCGGGCGTGGCATGTCAGTAATGGAAGCGCTGCCTGATCTTGGCGCGGTCGTACGCACGGCGCGCCGCCTTGACGCCGGGGACTTTGGACGTGGCGGACATCGGGACGTCCCACCACGCATAGCCGGGCAAACTAACGTCTGCCCGTACGGGGACGTAAATGAATACGGTGGAGGTTTCACGCTTGGCGGCGGTCAGCGCCGTCTTGAGTTCATCTGCCGTCCGCGCGGTGAAGGATTTTGCCCCGAGACTTTCCGCGTTCTTTGCGAAATCAACGGGCAGCGGCGTGCCTTCGAGCCGGCCGGTTTTTTCGGCGCGTTCGCGAAATTCGTTGCCGAAACTTCGACCGCCGGATCCCCGCTGCAGATGGTGAATGCAGCCGTAACCGTGGTTGTCGTTCAGGACGATGGTGAGCTTGAGACCCTCCTGCACGGCGGTGACGATTTCCGTGTGCAGCATCAAGTAGCTGCCGTCGCCAAGAAAGGCATACACTTCCCGGTCCGGCGCCGCGAGCTTCACCCCGAGTGCACCGGCAATTTCGTAGCCCATGCAGGAGTAGCCGTACTCGGAATGGTAGTCGTGCGACGCTTGGGCCCGCCAGAGCTTGTGGATGTCTCCGGGAATGCCACCAGACGCATGAACGACGGTGCCGTTTGCGCCGCACGCCTCGTTGAGCTGGGCAATCACCTCAGCCGGAGTGAGGCCACCCTTTTGAGGAGCGACAAGACTCTCGCGAGTTTTGCTCCACGTGGCGCGGGCGCGTTTAATCGAAACGGCATATGATGCGCTCACGGACCAATCAGCGAGAGCACGGCTCAATTGCCCCAGGATCGTCCGGGCATCGCCGATCAACGGTACGGCCCCGTGCTTTCGGGCATCACCGGAATGGATATTGATGCCGATGAAACGTACGCGTGGATTTTGAAAGAGTGACTTCGAGGCGGTCGTGAAATCGCTCAGTCGCGTGCCGATGTTGATGACGAGGTCGGCGTCAGCAGCGAGGGCGTTGGCCGCCGCGGTACCCGTGACCCCGATGGCCCCGAGACAACCGGACTGCGCATCGAGCAGCGCGCCGACGCCCGCTTGCGTCACACCCGCTGGGATACCCGTGGCGGAAACGAATTTATCGAGAGCGTCGTTGGCGTCGGAATAGTGGACGCCTCCACCAGCGACAATGATTGGTTTACGCGACGCGCGAATGAGGGTCACCGCATGGCGCAGTGATTCCGCGGAACAGGCGGGACGCTCGACGACGTAGACGCGCTTCTCGAAGAAGTGGCGTGGGTAGGCGAAGGTCTCCGCTTGAACATCTTCGGGCATCGCGATCGTCACGGCGCCGGTTTCGACCGGGTCTGCGAGCACCCGCATCGCCTCAGGCAGAGCAGTCAATAGCTGCTCCGGACGATTGAGCCGATCCCAGTATTTCGACACCGGACGAAAACAGTCATTCACACTGACGTCCTGACTCCCTGGGTATTCGAGTTGCTGCAGCACCGGAGCGGGCCGGCGGTTCGCAAAGATATCGCCCGGGAGCAGGAGCACGGGCAGGCGGTTCACGGTCGCCGTGGCTGCGCCTGTGAGCATGTTGGTCGCACCGGGTCCGATCGAGCTCGTGCAAGCATACGTGCCGAGCCGCCGGCGAGCTTTCGTGTAGGCGACCGCGGTGTGCACCATCGCCTGCTCTGTCTTCGGCTGGAAGTACGGCAAGGCGCGTCCACCGTGTTCCTCGATGGCCTGTCCGAAGCCGGTGACATTGCCGTGTCCGAAGATCCCGAATACGCCGTTGATCAGCCGGTGTTCGACGCCATCGCGCGCGATGTACTGCGTTTGCAGGAAACGCACCAACGCGGCGGCCAGGTTGAGGGGGACCGTTTTGCTCATGGGGTGGAGGTGGGAACGTCTTTCGGAATCCAGCCTTGTTGCCGCCCGTCGAGCGTCCACTGGTGCTCCTCGGCGAACGTGAATCCCGTGTAGGGGTTGCCCGGAAGATGTCGGATCATCCAGAGATAGTACATGCCGTATCCGGGGGCGGACACCTGCCCATGGTCCAGACCCGGCGGGATGAAAACGGTGTCGCCGTGCCGGACCTTGGCGACTTCCTCGCCCACTTCCGCGTGACCGTAACCGCGCGCGTCCGTGAAGCGGTAATGATAAATTTCTGGCTGGTCGTGATGATGAGGCGGATAACTCGACCACTTCCCGGGGTAGTTCACCACTTCGCCGACGACGAGATTGGAGTCGGGACGAGCAGCGCGGTCAAAGACGAGCCGGACGTTGCGAAGGCAGGCGCCCTGCACGAGGCCTGCGCCGCGAAACTCCGGGGTGATTTCGGTCGCCAGGAAAAGGCGTGACGGAAAGCGTCGATCATTCTCCGTGCGCACCACGGCAAACTCCGCGCCATCGTCACCACCGGCGATCGTGAGCGGCGTCTGTGGTCCGAGGTGCAAGGTGGTGGGCGGCTCATCGAAGACGTTTCTGCGTGCGACCCGAACGGTTTGCTGATCGTAGGTGAGCAGCGCGGACCCAGAGATTAAAACCCAAGCACCTTCGCGCGCATCAGTGTCTTTTACGACCTCGTGGGCACCGAGTCGAACGACGGCGAAATCGAGAGCAGCCGAGCTTCTCGGGTTGATCGGGATTTCCGATTCGTTGAGAACGTGATGGAGACCTGGCGG
>JBDSPT010000362.1:0-3215 GCA_039930205.1 Opitutus sp.
AAGCAACACCTCGAGATGACGCGCGATATTGGCATCAAGTTCAACCAGGCCTATGGCGAGACGTTCGTCATTCCCGACGAGGAGATCCGCGATGAGGTTGCCGTCGTGCCCGGTTTGGACGGACAAAAAATGTCCAAGAGCTACGGCAATACCGTGGAAATTTTTGGCGACGAGAAGATGCTCCGAAAGAAAATTATGGGCATCGTGATGGATTCGCGTACTCCGGGTGAGCCGAAGCCCGACGCGGAGAAGAACCTCGCGATTCAACTGCTGAAGTTGGTCGCTCCATCGGAGGTCGCGACCGATTACGAAAATCGACTGCGGGCCGGTGGTCTCGGCTACGGTGATCTGAAGAAAGGGCTCTTCGAACACTATTGGAATTACTTCGCGCCATATCGGGTGCGGCGCGTCGAACTCGCGAGCAATCTCGACTACGTCGAGCAGGTCCTGCGCGACGGTGCGCAGCGCGCTCGCGCGACTGCGAGTGTGGTCCTCAAACGCGCGCGTAAAGCCTGCGGCATCGATTGAGTCTGGCCGTGGGTAGTGAACCGAGGAGGGCCAATCGTCCCGGGGAACGGCGATCGCGATCAGTTGGGCGAGTTTGTCCGCCCACGGCAAAAGCAACGGAAAACGAGACGGTTCGCTCTCGAGCGGTTTAACTTAAACGGCAGCCGACTGCTGGTCATTGCGAGAAGCGCAGCGACGAAGCAATCCCGCTGGATCGCCACGGCGCGCTTCGCGCACCTCATGGTGACAATCGCTCCAGCCGCTAAACGATGTTTGGCTGCGGCAAATCGAGGCGAGCGATCTCGGCCATGATGCGATTGCTGGCGACTTGATAGCGATCTTTGCCGGCTGACGGGTCGTCGTACTTTGACGGTGGAATCGGTCGACCAAAAACCACGGAGATCGGATTTCCGGGCCGAAGCGAACTGCCTTTGCCGAACGCTTCGTAGGATCCGAAGATCCGCGCGGGGACGACGGGAACCTGTGATTTGCAGACGATGAATCCCACGCCTGCTTTCGGCACTTGCAACTTCCCGTCGGGCGAACGCGTGCCCTCGGGAAATAGAATGAGACCCTTTTCGTCCTTCAGCGATCGGAGAACGCGCTTCAACGCGCTGACGTCCTGACCACCGTCCCGATCGACGGGAATCGTGCCGACTTGGTCCAACCACCAGCTCGCCACACCTGGCTTCCAGAGCGTCTTGCGCGCGAAGAAGCAGAGTTGGCGGGGTACCAGGCTGCCGACAACAGGTGGATCGAGATGGCTGGCGTGATTCGATGCGATCAGGAACGCGCCGGCCGACGGCAAATTTTCCTGCCCATACGCTTCACCGCGAAACGCCATCCCGTGAATGACGGTGGCCAGGTAATGGAAGAGTCCATACACCAGATCCATCTCCACCTGCGGGAAGGCGCGACTCATGGCTGATTGGGCGTGGGCGCGAGCTTGTCGGCGATGGCCGACGACATCTGTTCGACGACCTGATCCAAAGTCAGATAGGTGCTGTCGATCACCGTGGCGCCTTGCAGACTTTCTTTGAGACGTTGGCCGTCCAGCGTGTCGCGCTTCGCGACTTGGTCCTGCAAACCCTGTTGTTCGCGACGACGCGCACGCTCGGCGGGATCGGCGAACAGGAAGTACCGCAGGTCGGCATCCGGGAAAATTTTCGATCCGATATCGCGACCTTCCATCACGAGACCGCGGAAGCCGTGCGCTCGGCCCGTGTCGGCCTGGCTTCGCTGATAATCGAGCAGGGCGGCGCGCAATTCCGGAATGGCCGCAAAGGTCGCGACCGAGCTGTTGACTTCGGGTGTGCGTATTTCGCCGTCTGGTACCACGCGTCCATCGATCTCCATCTCGGCCGAGCGTCCCGTGACTCGAGTGCTCAATCGCAGCGCGTGCACGGCTACGTTTACCGCGGCGGGATCGGTGGGCCGGACGCCTCGGCGGAGTAACTCGGCGGTCAGCGCGCGGTAGAACGAGCCCGTGTCGACGTGCAACAGGTTGAAGCGTTCACTGAGGGTCCGGGAACTCGAAGACTTGCCGGAGGCAGCGCCGCCGTCGATGGCGACAACGATGAAAGGATTGGTGGCCATCAGCGCATCAAAGATTTTGTCCGCAGCGACTCCAGCAACTGAAAAAAGTTCGGAAACGTTTTTACGCAACAGGCTGGGTCGCGAAGCGTGAGCCATGGCTGGCCGTTGCCGTGCAGATCGTGACAACCGAGAACGCCGAAACTCATCGCGAAGCGATGATCGCCGTACGTCTCGATGGTTTCAGCGGAGCGCAGCGGCTGGGGATGAATTTCGAGGGAGTCTTCGGTCTCGATCACCTTTTGACCGAGTCGTGTCAGTTCTCGCGCCATGCCGGAAACTCGGTCGGTTTCCTGTTTGCGCGTATGCGCGATGCCACTGATGCGCGTGGGCCCTTTGAGCAGTGGAGCGAGGGCGGCCAGGGTCAGGAATGTGTCGGAGATCTCGTGGAAGTTTTCGTCGAGCCATTCCCCTTGGCGGCGGGCTTTCGCGCGAACAAGCACGTTCGCGAACTCGGCGTCGCCTTGCAGGCCGGCGCCCGCTGGGCGCAGACCCGGTAGCTGTAGTTGCCCACCTGTGACCAGCGGCAGCGCCTGGAAGTAACTCGCCGCGGTCGCATCGGGTTCAATCGGATAAGTTCCTGGTGATCGATAACGGCCGGGTGAGACGACGAATCTGGTTTTGCTGCCGGTTTCATCCAGCGAAACTCCGAACTCCTTCATCAACCGAAATGTCATCTCCACAAACGTCCAGCGCACTCCGCCCGCCAGCGTGACATCGATCGGAGTTGTCGCCAAAGGCGCAACCATGAGCAGCGCCGAGAGCAATTGGCTGCTCGCACGGGCGTCAATGCTGACCGAGCCGCCTTGCAGTGCGCGGGCTCGAATCTCAAGCGGGAAGAATCCTTCTTCGCCGGTGCAGCGGACGTCTGCGCCGACGGCTCGCAGTGCGTCGATGAGACCGCGCATCGGTCGCTTTCTCATCTGCGCGATTCCGTCGATTCGATAAATTCCTCGCGGTGCTGCGGCGCAGAGCGCGGTGAGAAATCGAGCGGCGGTTCCAGCTAGTCCGACAAAAAGATCCACGACCCCGTACGTCGCGAAGAGGTTCGCCTGGCCGGATACCGTCACGGTCTTGGCGGACTCGTCAGCGTGAACAATGAGTCCCAGCTGGCG
>JBDSPT010000363.1:0-5257 GCA_039930205.1 Opitutus sp.
GAGGCGGCGCTCGCGGCCGCCGAGCAGGGGGAGATGGGGCTGACGGAACGACTGCTCGATGTGCTGGGGACGCCTTACGATTACACACGGTCTGCACCCGATTATCAGGTACCGCCGGGTGAGGGCGGCGAAAGGTATGAGACGTTCTGCGGGACGTGAGTCGACGGACGAGCTCAGCAATCGTGTAGCCCCCCCCGCGAGGGCGTTGACTGGTACCGCGACGTCCACGGCGACCGGCTGAGATCGTCTGCAATCGTGTCGCCACGCCCGTGAGGGCGTGGACTGGCACTTCCCTTGGCCGGAACGACTCAGTCGGAGAGATACGTGTTCGTGAAATTGGAACTGCACGGTGCTTTCGTAGGCAGTCCGCTTGCGGACGCTCCTGCGCTCGCAAGCGAGTGCCTGTTTCCAATTTCGACTACATGGATCCGGCTTAGTCCGGAGTTCCACGCTCTCACGAGCGTGGCTACGTCATGTGCCAAAATGCTGTAGCTCGGTGCCACGGCACCACGCCGCTGCCCGTCCCGGCAGAGTGAGCGCGAGCGCGCTGCCTGCGATGAATCGACTCTGGATGAACTCAGTTACTGCCGCGAGCGGGCTGGGGCGGCTCCGACACGACTTCGGGTGCGCGAAGCGGGATCCTGGGAGACCATTGCAACCACTCTTTTTCCGAATCGTGGGCAACTTGAAACAAGGTTCCTTCCGGTGCGGGCGGCGCCAAGCTTTTGCCCTCGGGGTCCGGGGTGGCGAAGGCCACTCCGCCGGAAAGCATCGATTCCAGCGAGGTGTTTTTCAGCTCGGCGCCCAGCAGGCCAACCTTGAACGAGAAACCACCGGCGTTCCAAAAGCGCGTGTTCCTGCGCACGAGATCGGAATACGGAGCCTCCACATGGATCCGGATGAGCACGGCAGTCGAGTCATCGGAAAGTCTACTCGTCTCCACGACGCCGACTTTCATCTGGCGATAAAAGACTCCAGCTCCCGTGGTCAGCGAGCCCAGCCGGTCGGATTCCAAAATGAAAGTTCTGCCTTCGTCCGCCAGAACGGGCGGGGGCGCGCGTTCCAGACCGATAAATCGATAGGTGGGCGCGCCCTTGCCGGGTCGCGCGTTGATCTTTGGTCCAGTGAGCAGCGTATCGAGTCCGCGAACACCGGTCAGACTGATCTCGGGATGAATAATCCAAAAGAGACTGCCGTCTTTCGCGATCGCCTCGGCCGATTTGTTGAGCCGGACGCGAACAATCACGCCCTGCAAATCAGGCCTGAGTTCGACGGATTTTACGGAACCGACGGACACTCCTTTGTGTTGCAGCTCAGTCTTGTCCGCCGTGATGCCCGACCCATCTTCAAACTCGATCGCGATCTCCGGACCGCGGTTCTTCAGTTCGCGAAACACCATCCACCCGCCGACGGCGAGAGCGATCAGCGGCACGACCCACACGAGTGGAAACCGCGGTGCACGGCTGACTTTGGGCACGGGGACGGATGAGCTACTCATAGTGAGGGCAGCGTATATGCTGATTGCGTTCCATTGCGCCACAGCACCCGCGGATCAAACGCATGGGTGGCGAGAACGGTGAGGATCACGGCCAGGGCGAATGCGATGATTCCAATGCCGGGCTCAACCGTCGAGAAGGCGCCGAACCGTACGACGCCGGAAAGAAAGCCGACGAGGAAAACATCGAGCATCGACCAGCGACCAATGAAATCCAACGCGCTGTAGAGATGGGTGAGTCGACGCGGATGGCGGGGGGCGGGGCGTCGCGCCTGGACGAGAAGCCAGACGAGACCGGCGAGTTTGAGCACGGGTATCAGGATGCTGGCGACGAAGACAATCGCGGCGATGGCGTACAAACCCTGCCGCCAAAGCTCGACCGTACCCGAGAAAATCGTGTCGGTGCGACTTTCTCCGGAGCTTCGAGTGGTGAGGACCGGCAGGACATTGGCGGGTACGAGCATCACGGCGGCAGCCACGGCAAACGCAGTCGCATTGGCGAGCTTCTCGGACCGGAGGCGCAGGCGGTGACGGCTCATGGGCGAACGGAATCCGGCACGCTTTGCCTGTCCGGCGTGGGCTCGGGCACCGCCACTTCGGGCGGATTGAGCATGAAGTTGCGCCACGCGAGGAGGACCGAGAGGGACATGCCGATGTAGGCCCAGAAGCCGAAGCCGATCGTGACGGTCACCAGCGCACCCAGCTTCATCAGGGCCACGAGGACAGCGAGCACCTGCACCTCCGGAATCGCCCAATAACTAAGCGCGTGCGCCGCCGACGAAAGAAGGGGATGCGGCCGTTGTTTCCACCCCAGTCGCGGCGGCAGTAACCCGACAGCCAGAATGACCAGCAGGAGAATCGGTACAGCGGCTCCGCAGAGCAGTACCCAGAATCCGAGCACAGGCATGTTGTTGGACCACAAACCATCGACGGCGGTGATGAGCAGGCCCCCGCGTGACTGACCAAATTTACCGGCCGTGATGAAGGGCAGGAGCAGGGCGGGGACAGCGAGAATCAGACCCGTCAGAGTGAACACGAGCGTGGCATCGCGTCCGAACCGCGAACCGCGCGCGAGCACAGCGTCGCAACGTACACACAGCGCTCGCTGGCCCGGTTCGAGGAGGGTCGGCCGATGAACCTGGCCGCAGAGCGGACAGGCCAATTGCGAAGTGAGCGAGGGCATGGTGGACTTGGAACCGGAAATTGCCCGGCGACCGGGCCAGGGGACAAAATCGCGAAGCGCCATCGAGCGACCCTTCGGAGGCGCCGCGGTTCCCGGCACACAGGGCGGCGGGGGATTCTTTGGCTAACTTCGGGAACGGGTTGGCGCTAGCGGAGGACTGCGTGGAGGGCTTTGGCTTCCGATAAAAGTTCTTGGGCAGCCGCGAGTGTTGGGTCGGCGGCGTGAGCAACGGGACTTAAGGCGGGCGCGTTCGTGTGGCTGGCGTCATCGGGATCGCCCAGTCCGGTGGCGCGGTAGCGGCGGAGCCGCTCGAGAATCAGGTCCCGGATTTCTGACGCGTTGGTCACGCTGTGGAAAAGCCCGGTGTGCATGTCATCAGCTTCCAGCTTCGTGCCCTGGCCGGTGCCGCCGCCGGCAGAATTTACTTTTACATCTGCCAATCCGAGCACGCGCTGGAGCGGTCCCTGTGAAACCGAGACCTGCTGGATATTGGCGAAGCTCATCGTCGATTCGGAAACCTTCCAGATGCCGTGGCGAAGGCGAAGGCTGCGGTCGGTCACCATGTACCAGTGCATTTCGTAATCCAGCCGGCGGACCGCGTACGTGATGGGAATTTGGAGAAGGTAGATCGTAAAACTGAGGATCTTCACGGCCCAAATCAGCGGGAAGGCCCAACCGGGTAACATCAGTGCGATCTCCACCAGGAAGCCTTTGAAGCCGTTCCAACCGACGCCAATATTGTTGCGCTTTCCCTTCTTGAGTTCGACTTCCGCAGTCGCCGCGGCGGTCTTGAGCCGTCGCTCAAGGCGTATCTGCCATCTCTCCTTCGCTGGCGTAACGGTGGCGGTTCGAGTCTCCGGTGCCGTTGTCGGAGAGGGTCCTTCAGTCCCTGGTGCTGTCGATGGTAATGGCTGCGACGGCGCCGAAGTCTGCCCGCGGTCACGGGATTGATGTTCGACATCGATGAGAACAGCGGCCCAAAAAATAATACCGGCAAGCGCCAGCACCTGGGCCACCCCCCACGCCGCGACCCGCTGTCGGAAGTAGTTCCGACCGGCGCGGAACACGCGGAGCGATGCCGGATCGCCGAGAGGGGGATGCGGTTCCGGTGGAACTTTCAGGGCGGCGAGAACCCGTTGCCTCACCCCTTCAAACATGGCGTGGCCCCTCCGGATGCTGACGATCGCGTGAGGCCAGCGCCTCTCTCACTCCGCGAAGTTCGCGCGCGACCTCACGCAAGGTGGTCGTGAGTTCATCGCTCGATGCCGCTCCCGCCGGCACTGACGAATTCGTGACCGCAGGCGGGTGCCCCTGACCGTCCTTCACCCCGCGCATTCGGGAATAAAGAAAATCGCGCAACCCTTCGAACTCCTTGATTCCTTCAATTGTCATTTCGGCCGAGCTGCTGCCAGAGGCCGTTTGGACGAGGATCCGTGCGAGGCCGAGCCAGCGTTCCACGACATTGGACCGAAGATGGATGTCCTGAATCCGGGCGTAATTGACAATGATCTGGCGGCGAAAAAGGACTCCCCAGCTCATCGAGATGCCGTCGTCGGTGAACCGGTAGCGCATCGTGTGGTACCGAAAGTACAACACGAGGCCGAGCACCGGAAACAGCGGCGGGATGACCAGGGCGGTGAGGAGGTAGTATTTGAGCAACGAGGGATCAGGTCGCTCAATGGCTTGTATCTGCCGATCAAGGACAACGTCGGTCATGGATCGCAGCAAAGCGGTGGGCGTGGCCTTGCGCAAGCTTCTGGCCGTCAGGATAAAGTTCCGCATCGTGACCGTGCGGTCGTCCGTGCCGGTCATGCCGATGCCCTTCCGGCGTCGAGCTTTCTTACCTGACCTCGCCAGCACTCGTCGCGGAGCGCGGCCGCCAGATCAGGTCGAACCGGAGACCCGGCTGCCGTTGAACTGAATCAAACGCGAGGGCGACTCAGCCACCCACGCCTGCGTGTCCGTGGAGATATGGTCGATGGTTCGCACGAGGTCCAAGCGAGAGAGGAACGCCGTGATCATCACGAGGCGTCGACTGGACTGCGCAAACGTCTTCTCCAGCTCAGCTCGTCGTGCGTCATCGATCGGCCGTTCGCCCGCATCCACCAGAACCAGCCGGTTCTTCCTCGTGTCGTGCACCACGAGATCAGGAAGATCGAACGCCGGTTCCGACGCCAAACCATAGGAAAGCAGAACCTGATCGTTGCGAAACGGGGACTTGGCCGGAGCGGCGGCGATATAAAGGATTTTACCTCCCGGTGCAAATTTTGGGCAAAAGGCCTCGAGCAGTGACCGGGTTACCTCACCGTTCGCATTGCGCGGTAAAGCCAGGCGTTCTCCGGTTGGCAGCGTGGCGGTGATCAACGGTTCGGACGCATCAGTTGCGTCGTGCGGCGTGCTCTCGGCGCCACCCTGCAGCAAGGCCGCGAGGGCGACGGAAAAAGCGTCCGTGCCGAATGACTTCACGAGAGCAACGGCGAAGTGATCGAGTTGATGCACGCAGTAGCGCGACGTGGCCGGACGCCGGGGATTATCGGGATTCACCAACAGGAGACGGCGGGACTTGAAGAACGGGAGCG
>JBDSPT010000364.1:0-8084 GCA_039930205.1 Opitutus sp.
GAGTACATGGCGTGGTTGGCGGACTGGTACACGAAGAGCGCGAAGCTGCTCAAGAATGGCGAAGGCTCCATCGGATTTTTCCAGATCGGCGGCGGTATTGCCGGCGACTTCCCCATTTGTGTGGTGCCGATGCTGCACCAGGATCTTGGTCGTACGAGCGTTCCGCTCTGGGGTTACTTCTCGCAGATCAGCGACTCGACGACCAGTTACGGCAGTTACTCGGGCGCGGTGCCGAACGAGAAAATCACCTGGGGGAAACTCGGTCAGAAAACGCCAAAGTTTATCGTGGAAAGCGATGCCACGATCGTGGCGCCTCTGATCTTCGCCTGGGTTTTGGGCCAGTGAACGGTGCGAGCGGATGGGTTAGGCATGGGTAGACGATGGCCACGAAATGGACGACGCGGAGGTCGTCCCTTCGATTCGGAAAGCGCTTCGGCTGCGGGAGCAGTCTCAATCCAAGATCTTGTAATGCTGTTTCCAGCCGAGGAGCGACTTCGCGCGCCCATTTGAAATGAGGGCCTGACGACCGGTGAGTGGACGTTTGAACTCCGTCACCCCCGGAAGGAATTTGGCGATCAAGTCCTGTGAGGGGAGATTGGAAGACGTATCGTCGGCGGCGAGAATGACGGGTTCACAGCCGAGACCGCTTTTCTCAATGGCGAGCTGACACGCGATCCCCACGTCGCGCGCGTCAATGTATGACCAAAGAATGCGAAGTCGGTCTTCCGGGTGATCGAAACGCGCACGAACGGGGGCGTAGTCTTCGGGGCAGAGGATGTTTCCCAACCGCAGTGAAATCACCTGCATGCCAGTGCGGCGGTGAAACGCTTCGGCGGTGACCTCGTTGATTACTTTGGTGAGTCCGTAGGTATCTTCCGGCAGCTGCGGATGAGCTTCGTCGATGGGGAGGTACTTGGGTGCGAAAAATTCTGATGCGAAACAGATACCGTACGACGATTCACTCGATGCGATCACGGCTTTCTGAATGTTAAGCAGCGCGCAGGCTTCGAGCACGTTGTAAGTGCTCAGCGTGTTCACGCGGAAAATTTCATCATTCGGTGCGTCGTGGGCGCGGGGAATCGCGGCCATGTGGATGACGCCGTCGTACGGCGTGCGGTTCGCGGTGCCGAACGCAGAAAAAGCCGTCACCACTTGGCCGAGTTGAGTGAGATCAGCGACGATCGTGCGACCCTGGCTGATGGCGGGACGGCGAGTGTCGACGTTGACGACTTCATAACCCTGTTCAACGAGGTGTTTGACGATCCAATGGCCGGCTTTGCCGCTGCCGCCGGTGACGAGAATGCGTTTGGTAGGCATAAAAGATAGAACTGACGTAGACGGGATAGTGTTGGAAGAAGCAGGTCGCCCCCGCGGGGTGAAAGTTCCTCAAGGTGTCGTCCTCACGTGAGAGTAAATGTGAGCCGCAGATACGGGCGATGGGGAAGGTCGCAGCGTGAACATTGCCGGTCGGATCTCGCAATAACGGTTACGCGAAACGACTGCTCAGGCGGTCGCGCTCTTGAGCAGGCTGAGCGCAGCGCTGCGAGCCGTGTCGGCGGACAGGGCGGATCCTGTCGCGTGCGCGGCGACGATTGCACCATCGATGAGGAGGCTGATGGTGTCGGCGAGTTGCGCGGAATTCTTGGCACCTGCAGGGGTAACGATCGAAAGCAGACGGGCATTCATCTGACGCTTGTGGCTCCAGGCGCTTTGATGAATGGGATGAACGGGCTCGGGGTATTCGCTGAGTGCGCGAATGAACGCGCAGCCTTTGAAATCATCGGTTTGGAACCAGTGCTTTAATCCGTCGAAGACGGAGCTCAGCCGCTTTTGCGGATTTTTTCCGGCGACCTCAATCGCGGTATCAACACTCGCGAGGAGCTCGGCGCTGCGTCGCTCGAGCACGGCAACAATCAGTTCCTCCTTCGAGGCGAAATGATTGTAGAGCGTCATCTTCGCGACCTCCGCTTCGGCCAGGAGCGTGTCGATACCCACGGCCCGATACCCATCGCGGTAAAAGAGCCGCCATGCGGTGGTCATCAGATGGTCACGTTTCGGCGACGACGGGGTGACGGCGACAGGAGTGGCGCTCATGCCGCACGCTCGCGGCGGCCATGGCGTTTCGCAACAAAATAGACAAATCTGTCTATTTGACTTGCGTCCCTTTAATAGACAGAGCTGTCTATTCGCGACGACCGGGCGTTTTGCCGGGCAACCACTCGCGAAAATCAACCCTCCGCCTAGAATGACGATGAACTCGCACTTTCTCGAGCTTGCGACAACACCAGCGGTTGCCGCCGCCCAGCGACGCTTCCAGGGGAGGTCGCAGGCGATTTCGTCGACCGGTGGACCGGATCGGCTGGAGGAGGCGGAGAAAGAGTTCATCGAATCGCGCGACACGTTTTATTTGTCGAGTGTCACGGAATCTGGCTGGCCTTACGTGCAGCATCGCGGCGGACCGGCGGGATTTCTCCGGGTGGTCGGCGCGAACACGATCGCTTTTGCGGACTATCGCGGGAACCGCCAGATGCTGACGGCGGGAAACGTCTCCGCGGATGATCGCGTGGCGATGATTCTGATGGATTATCCGCAGCGTTCGCGCCTGAAGTTGCTCGGTCACGCCAGGATCGTGGCGGCCGCCGACGACCCTGAGCTCGCGAAGCTCGTGAGCATCCCTGGTTCGCCGGCGGCTGAACGCATGGTGACGGTCGACGTGGTGGCGTTCGATTGGAACTGCCCGAAGTATATCACGCCGCGCTATACGAAAGCGGAAATCGAAACGGCGATTGCGCCGTTGCGGCAGCGCGTGGCGGAGTTGGAGGATGAGTTGAAGATTGCCAGGCGCAGCGATCTCGATCGCGACCCGAAGATCAGCCGGTAGATTTCAGAGATCTTTCTCGGACCTTACGATCGCGCGCGGGCGCGCTGCCTTCTTCGGCAACTGGTCTCAAGACGGGCCGCGGAATGCCTCAGGACAACATCAACGGAATTCGCGCGGGATCTGCATGGGAAATTCGGTCTCGGCGGTGATCAACTGTTGGTCGACGACCCTGGTGTGAGCAGCATCTCCGTTGGCGATTACGCCCTCGCGATGATCGATGAAGTCGAACGATGTTAGCACACGTGACAGCGTTTCACGGTGGGCGATTGATAAGCGGCACGCTGGGTTGCGCGGCGGCGTGAAACGGTAAGCGTGAGGAATGCCTAATTCGCTCGCGCGCGAAAAATCGCCGTATCTTCTCCAGCACGCCGACAATCCCGTGGACTGGATGCCTTGGGGCGAAGCGGCGTTTGCGAAGGCGAGGGCCGAAGAGAAACCGATCTTCCTGAGTATTGGATACGCCACGTGTCACTGGTGCCACGTGATGGCGCACGAGTCGTTCGAAAACGCGGAGGTCGCGAAGGTGCTGAACGAATCCTTCGTCTCGATCAAAGTGGATCGCGAAGAGCGGCCGGACGTGGACAAGGTTTACATGACGTACGTCCAAGCGATGACTGGGCACGGCGGTTGGCCACTCAGCGCATGGCTGACACCAGAGCTGAAGCCGTTCTATGGCGGAACGTACTTCCCGACGGAAGATCGACAGGGTCGGGCGGGGTTTACATCGCTGCTCCGGGCCATTGCGAATGGCTGGAAGAACGAGCGCGATAAACTGGTCACGGAAGGAGAGCGTGTGATCGCAGCTCTGCGGGACCAGGCCGACGAAAAGCATGGGAGTGCGCCGAGTGCGGCCGCGGGCGCGGTGGCGCCGACGTTTGCCGAGGAGGGAGCGACCGCATTCGAGAAGTGCTTTCAGCATTTGTACGAGTCGTTCGATTCCGCTCACGGCGGATTTGGCGGTGCGCCGAAATTTCCGCGGGCGAGCAATCTTGATTTTCTGTTTCGGGCGTCCGCGCTGCAAGGCGTGCAAAGTGATGCCGGCACCGAAGCGGTGAAGCTGGCGAACGCCACGTTGCAGGCGATGGCGCGAGGCGGGGTGCACGACCATGTTGGCGGCGGTTATCATCGCTACTCGGTCGACGAAGGGTGGTTCGTGCCGCATTTCGAGAAAATGCTGTATGACCAGGCGCAGATCGCGGTGAACGCGTTGCAGGCGAAACAGGCCAGCGGTGACGAGCGGTTCTCGTGGATGGCGAAGGATATTTTCACCTACGTGCTGCGCGATCTTACGCATCCGAACGGGGGATTCCATTCGGCCGAAGATGCGGACAGCGTGGTGGAGCACGGAAAAACCGGGCACGCCGAGGGAGCGTTTTACGTCTGGACGCGGGCTCAAATTGCCGAAGCGCTCGGCGAAGATGCGCCGATGTTTTCGGCGCACTACGGGATTGTCGACAACGGGAATGTTCCAGCGGAGCTCGATCCCCAGCACGAGCTCACGGGCAAAAATATTTTGGCGCAGCGACAATCGATCATGGCCACGGCATCGCAGTATCAAATGGAGGTTGTGGAGGTGAACGATCGGATCCTGGCAGGACTCGAAACCCTGCGCGCGATCCGGGAACGCCGCCCGCGTCCGTTGCTCGATGACAAAATCATCACGGCGTGGAATGGGCTGATGATTTCGGCGCTGGCGCGAGCGTACCAGGTTCTTGGCGACGGTGACGTGGCGGTTGAGCGCGGTGACAGCTACCTCAGCGCGGCGAGTCGCGCGGCTGAGTTTGTCGAACGCGAGTTGTACGATGGGCGGACCGGCGTTCTGTACCGAAGCTGGCGATCAGGCCGCGGCGACGCGGAAGGGTTTGCTGAAGATTACGCGTGCCTGATTCAAGGGCTGCTGGATTTGTACGAGGCGGGTTTTGAGTTGCGCTGGCTGGTGTGGGCGGAGCGCCTCCAGGCGACGATGGACGAGCGATTCTGGGACGGCGAACACGGCGGCTACTTCAATTCGCAAGCCGGAGATTCGAACATCGTGCTGCGACTGAAGGAGGATTACGACGGAGCAGAGCCCGCAGCGAGTTCCGTGGCAGCTTCGAATCTGTTGCGCTTAGGTGCGATCTTCGATGGGCCGGCGGGGGCGCCGAGTCCCGGCGGACTGACGTATCGGGAGCGAGGACGTTGGTGCATCGCGGCGTATCGTGGCCAGTGGATCGCCAATCCTTACGCGATGCCGCAGATGCTGAGCGTGCTCGAGTTGGCGCTGGATGCGCCGCGTCACGTGGTGATCGCCGGTGATCCGAAGGCAGAGGATTTTCGCGCGTTGACAGCGGTTTTGCATGAACGAATTGGAGCCCGGCGAACGTTGCTGGCTGTGACTTCAGACGCTGATCGAGCGTGGCTTGGGCAACGCGCGCCGTGGCTCATGGAGATGAAGCCAAAGGAGGGATGCGCCACGGCATTTGTGTGTGAGGAGTTCGCGTGCCAGGCGCCAGTGAATGAGCCGGCGCAGTTGCGAAGACTTTTGGGTTGAGGCAACTCGCGCAACGTTCCGGTTCACCTGCGAGCCACTGGGACCGATGAACTGCCTCGAGCATTTTTTCCCAAGCTGTGGCGGTGTTGGAAGGGAGGTCGTCCCTTCGCCCTCTTGACAGAGCTGCGCGTGAGCTGGAAGTGCGCGAGGATCTGTTGGGGAATTGATTGTCATCGCGAGGTGCGCGAAGCGCACCGTGGCGTTCCAGCTGGACTACTTCGTCTTCCCGCGGACCGGGATTCCTCGTAATGCCAGAATCCCCAATCAGCCCCTAGTTCGCCACGTGGATCGGCAGGATGACGAAGGGTAGGTTTGCGAGGAAGCACTGCCGTTGAAGAGTGAAGGCGGTTGAGTTGTGCAGCCAGCGGGTGACGCGCGTCTCGCGCGCGAAGAGCAACTGACCGGCGAAGAACACGTGACTGGGGAAACGCGCTGCAACATCCCGGGCCAGGTTCATCGCTTCGCTGACAACGTCGTACCCGATGGCCGTATACGTTGCCGCACCGTAACCGTGGCGGCGCGCCCAGTCGGAGTACTGGCGGACGCCGTGCTCGGTGTGTTTGCGCAACGCATCGATTTCGTCGGCGCCCTTGAAATTTCCGGCGTCGACGACGCCCACTTGAAGGAAGACGAAATTGCGAAACGTGTTGCCGAACATGCGCGGAATGTGGAGTGCGGTATGGAGGCCGAGGCCATTGTAGCCGTTGACCAGGAGGACCGCGGTTCGAGCGCTCGGGTCAATCTCATCGGTCACCGGAGGGCGATCAGTCGGTTCGTCGTTCGCCGCCAGTAGCATCGAATCGAGCCGGCGAAGCTGGCTGCCGACCGCGTGGTAGTGACGTTTGATGCCGAAGGCACCGATGGAGAGCAGCCCGGTGGCGAGCAAGGTGGCCCAGCCGCCCTCGGCAAATTTTACGACGGTGAGCGAAATAAGAATAAACGTGGTGAGGCCCAGCCCGAAGCCGTTGAGCGCGAGTTTGCGCCGCCACTGGCATTCCGTATGCCGAACCTGCCACCAATGTTTCACCATGCCGAGCTGCGACAGCGAAAACGTGATGAATACATTAATCGAATACAGCACGACGAGAAGTCCGACGGAACCGCGCGTGATCATCAGCATGGCGAACGCGGCGGCGCCCATGAGCAGGATGCCGTTCCGCGTCACGAGCCGGTCACTCAGGTTCGCAAAGCGAGTGGGGAACCAGCGGTCGAGCGCCATGTTCGCGAGGACGCGTGGGCCATCGAGGAAGCCGGCCTGGGCAGCGATGATCAACAAGGCGCCTTCGGAGGCGAGGGTGACCCACGTGAACGACGAGCCGAGAAGCGCCGGCCAGGGATGCGTCAGTTTCTCGACGAGCACCGCGTTGAGCGTTTTGCCTTCTTCCGGCGCGACGGCGTACAGCAAATAGGCGAGCAGCAGGCCGGCGACGGTGATGGCGAGCGACACGCCCATGTAGATCATCGTGCGCCGGCCGGTTTGCACGCGCGGTTCGCGCAGAATGGGCAGACCGTTGCTCACTGCTTCGATACCCGTGTAGGTTCCGGCGCCCATGCTGTACGCCTTGAGAATGAGCGCGAGGAGGCCGAACCAGCCGATCTGAGAGCTGACGGTTTGGACTTCATGGACCGTCGATGCGGCGACGCCGGCGAGACCGCTTGAGTGCGTCACGAGCGCATACCCAATCGCGAACGCGTGCGTACCGATGAAGATGAAGAAGACCGGCACCCAGAGCATGACCGACTCGCGAACGCCGCGAAGATTGATCAGGGTGAGACCAAGCACTCCGCACAGCGCGAAGGGGATTTTCCAAGCGAGCCAGCTCGCTGGCGTGAGGCTAAAGAGCGCGTCGGCCCCACTGGCAATCGAGATGGTAATCGTCAGCACGTAGTCGATCAGTAACGCACTGCCGGATACAACGCCCGCGGCCGGTGACAGGAGTTTGCTGGCGACAAGATAGCCGCCTCCGCCGGTGGGAAACAGAGAGATGATCTGCGAGTAGCTGGCGCAAATCGCCAGGATCGTGACGACTGACCCGAGCGCGACGAAGATTGCGAGATGCGGATTGGCACCCAGCGCTTTGAAGGTTTCTTCCGGACCGTAACACGACGACGACAGACCGTCGGCGCCGAGGCCGACCCAGGCGAAGAGGGCCACAAGTGAGACTTTGTGGAAAAGATTGGCGTCAGTGAGTGAACGCGCGTTGCCGATCACGACGCGCTTGATTTTTGCAAGGGTGCTCATGGCGTGGGCGCTGCGTGCAGCACCGGGAAAGCCCACAGGAACGACTGCAAAACGATGACACCCGGTTGAGCGGACGCGTCAAAGGCCTGCGAAGCTGGGTCCAAGGCGACGACGGCACGATTTCCGACCACCGTGCCAAAGAGTATGAGCACGACGATCGCGGAGATCGCAGCGGGCAGGAGCCGGCGGGGGTTGGCGTGACATCGCACTCTGAGTCGATGCACGGACGTAAGGGTGCGACGCGCGACCGGGCTCGCGCGTCGGTTGATGGTAGGGACCGACGAGGTCATGTAATGGTCTTCCGAATGCACGTCCGAGCTCGCGGTATTCCCGCGCGCACGGACATGCGGCTGCGTTGGAGCGACCGTGGAGGCACCGCAATTGCGGGCTCTAGTGGATCACCCTTCCCATTGCCGACGAGGTTAGCTGAC